>NZ_CAXAXI010000001.1:0-223707 GCF_963972995.1 uncultured Altibacter sp. | reverse complement strand
TGGGGCGTAACTTTTATATACCAAGATCTTAAGAATCCATTTCTGGGAGAGAATTATTCGCTCTACGGACATTTTAACTGGTATTTTTTGAACCGAACATTCACCGTAGGCATAGGGCAAGGCATTGCCTATGCCACCAATCCCTACGATCCCGAAACAAATTTTATTAACAATGCCTACGGAAGCAAATTGTTGAGCTCCACCATTCTTCGTGCCAACTTCGTAAAGGAAAACCTTTTTGACGGTTTTGGCGTACAAGCCGGCGTGGGAGTTATACATTATTCTAACGCAAACTTCAAAGCACCCAATAACAGTACCAATACTTTTTACTTTAATGCAGGGATAAGTTATCAGTTTGACCATTATGATTTTCCGGGTTATATTCCCTTGGGGTCTTGGCCAAGTTCCAATTATGCCGAGCCTATCCAATACAATTTTGTAGTACGTACCGGTGTGAATGAAGCCGATGTGAACGGACTGGGACAATTTCCTTTTTACACCTTTTCCCTGTTTGCAGACAAAAGATTAAATTATAAGAGTACTGTTCAAGCCGGAGTCGATGTATTCTTTTCACATTTTTTGATAGAATTGATTCGCTTCCGGTCTATCGCCTTTCCTGAAGACGGTCTAACCGGAGATGAAGATTACCGGCGCATTGGTGTATTTGTGGGACATGAATTGCGGTTTAGTAAGATCGCATTTGTTTCGCAGCTGGGGTATTATGCATACTGGCCGTATGAATTCGAAAACCGTGTATACAATCGATTGGGATTAAAACGCTATTTTTATAATGACCGAATTTTTGCCAGCGCTACGGTAAAGGCTCATTATGCCAAAGCCGAAGCTGTTGAATTTAGTATTGGGATACGATTAGGAAAAAAATGAAACAATACCTCTTTTACATACTAACATTGATTTGTTTGACCGCCTGCGATTCAGAAAAGGCACCCGATTGCTTTCAAGCAACCGGCGAGATTGTATCACAAACATACGATGTGGATGCCTTTAAACGAATCATCGTTTGGAATCGTGTTCAACTGTTTATATCACAAGGTCCGCAGGAGATTCGGGTAGAATCGGGTTCCAATCTTATCGATGAGGTCTTAGTAAGGGTCGAGGACAGTATTCTAAAAGTGAGCGACCGAAACAGTTGTAATTTTGTTCGTGATTACGGAGTAACGAAAGTCTATGTGACAGCCCCGAATGTGGAAGAGATTCAAAACAGTTCGGGATTGCCTGTAGAGAGTATCGGCGTCATTCGATTTCCCGTACTCACCTTAGTGTCAGAAGATCCGCTTAGGGAAGGCGTTTTTCATAAGGACGGGGATTTTATCATGCACGATCTTAATGTAGGAAGTTTGCTCATTCGGGGAAATGGACTTTCCAATTTTTATATAAGTGGAAGAGCCTTTAACGCCAATTTTGCTGCCATTGACGGCGATGTTCGTATTGAAGCAGGGAACTTTGAAATTCAGAATCTTGTGATCTTTCACCGAAGCACAAATTTGATTAGAGTACGACCTATGAATTCTATTCAAGGTAAAATAGTGAGTTTGGGTAATGTGTATGCGACCAATAGACCGGGACTGGTCGATGTGGAAGAATTATACCAAGGCCGCCTTATTTTTGAGTAGTGAGTTCGGTAAAAAGTTTTTCCAGCGTGGTGTTTTTTTGATGAAGCTGAAGAATCTTTAGGCCATTATCATGCGCGAAGTCAAAGACTTGGGCCCTCATATCGTTATCCGTTTCAAAATGAATGTGGTATACAAATCCTACAACATTGTCCACTTTTGTTACTTTGGGTAGTTGCTGAAGGGCAATCTCCTCGACACGGTAATCAAATTCCACTTCAATGATCTGTGTTTTCTCTTTTTTTAGATCTTGAAGTTTTCTATCCAACACGATAACTCCTTTATTGATAATGATCACTCGATCACAAAGCGCTTCTACTTCCTGCATGATATGCGTAGAAAGTAACACCGTCTTTTGCTTCCCGATACTTTTTATAAGTTCACGGATCTCGATTAATTGATTAGGATCTAAACCGGTAGTGGGTTCATCCAAGATCAAGACATCAGGATCATGCAGCAAGGCATTGGCAAGTCCTACCCGCTGGCGGTATCCCTTTGAGAGTTGTCCTATTTTTTTATGCGCTTCGGGAGAAAGTCCTGTATGACGTATCACATCTTCTATCGTTGCGTCCGGTACCTTATAGACCGCTGCGTTAAAGGCAAGATATTCACGTACATACATATCAAGGTACAAGGGGTTATGCTCCGGTAAATACCCCACGCTCTTTTGGATGTCTATATCATTTTTAGATAGTACATGATTGTTCACTATTGCCGTTCCCTCCGTAGGTTTCAAATAGGTAGTTAGGATTTTCATCATGGTAGATTTTCCGGCGCCGTTTGGTCCCAAAAATCCGACAATCTCTCCTTTTTCTATAGAGAAGCTTACGGCGTTCAGTGCTTTTTGTTCGCCGTAGGTTTTTGTGATATTTTCTACGTGTATGGACATAATTTCTTCAGAAAAACAAAACTACACAAAATTCTCTCGCAGCAGTAGCTTCCTAAAATGTAAAATTTTTAATAAAAGATTTTCAGTACGTAAATTATTAGCTACTTTAGCTGCTATGATTAGAACCGTACAAGAACCCCTTATTTTTATTAGATGGCGTCATTCAATGAACTGTTGCTAAGAGGGATTATTGTATGTATATAAATTTGCAGTGTGTTGAAAGTCCCTTCCGGGGCTTTTTTTATTTCTGAAAACCGTTATGGAGAATAAAAAAGAATTGAGAAATTGGTTGGATGCGTTCAAATTAAGTCATCCTTTAGTCATTGCCGGTCCGTGTAGCGCCGAAACAGAAGCCCAAGTGCTTAGGATAGCTCATGAGCTTAAGGAAACCGATACTACCGTTTTGCGTGCCGGTATATGGAAACCGCGAACAAGACCCGGAAATTTTGAAGGTGTGGGCGCCTTGGGCCTGAAATGGTTACAACGCGCCAAAGATGAAACAGGTCTATTAACCACTACCGAAGTGGCCAATGCAAATCACGTGGACCTTGCGTTGGCACATGATATCGATATTCTGTGGGTGGGTGCCAGGACTACCGTATCTCCATTCATGGTGCAGGAGATCGCCGATGCGCTGCGAGGAACAGATAAGACGGTACTTATAAAAAATCCGGTGAACCCCGATCTTCCATTGTGGTTAGGCGCTGTTGAACGTTTCTATGAAGCAGGGGTGAAAAACTTGGGTGTGATCCATCGCGGATTCTCAACCTACGAAAAGACACGCTATCGCAACAATCCGGAATGGCAGATTCCCATCGACCTTCAAAATAGATTTCCGGACCTGCCTTTGATCTTGGATCCCTCGCATATTGCGGGACGGCGCGACATTATCTTCGATCTTTGCCAAACAGCCTTGGACCTCAATTACGACGGACTTATGATTGAAACACATTACGACCCTGATAATGCATGGAGTGACGCAAAGCAACAAATAACACCGGCTACCTTAGATCAAATGACGGTGGACCTTCGTATTCGTAAAACGGAAGATGATGCCGTAGAATTCAACAATCAGTTGAACACCTTGCGTACCCAAATAGATGTGATCGATAATAAATTGGTCGAGATGTTAGGAAAGCGAATGAAGATAGCAGACTCTATTGGGTTGCTTAAGAAGAAGAACAACGTGGCCATCCTTCAGGTAAAGCGTTGGAACGAAGTACTGGGGCGCATGATACTGGAGGGTGAGGAGAACCAATTAAGTGAAGAGTTTATTTTGCGTATCTACAAAGCCATTCACCAAGAGTCCATCAACCATCAAAAGAAAGTAATCAATGAATAACAAAAGACCCGCTATGTGCGGGTCTTTTTGGTTATTGCTTTAGTCTTTTAAAGATATAGCGTGTTATAAAAATTCCTTGTCCGTCATCTTTTCCCGAATCACTTTCTACAGCACTGCTTACAAAGGCCAGATCCCATCCTTCGGCTAACATCGTATTGATTTTTGAAGTAATTAGCGCATCGTTGGCAGCGATATTTTGGAAACGGATCCCGCCAAGATTGTAGAAGTTTAGGAGTTTCGTTTCATCAAAGTCTTTCACGCGTATATCAGATCGATCCGATTTGTTCCGGGAGTTGTCGTCCTCGGTTTGCGTGGTGGTAAATTCTTTGTAATCGCGTTCGGCATTGGCTGAAATGAGACGCGAACGACCCAGTCCGTTTGGAACGATCGATTCTACGCTAGTGACCACCTTTACCTCGTATTGTTGTGCTTGAAGTTCAACAGCCGTCAAGACAATTAAAAGCAATGTGATAAGTGTTTTTTTCATGTTAATTGAGTTTTATGGTTTTTACAGCGTAAAAATAAATATTTATAGCATGAGTTATTTTTTATTTTCTGAATTTTGCAAGAGATGCAAGGCACTGTTTATAAATCTACTGGAAGCTGGTACACCGTGAAATCACAACAGGGTGATTTTTACGAGTGTCGTATCAAAGGAAAATTCAGGATCAAGGGGATAAAGAGTACCAATCCGGTGGCCGTTGGAGATGAAGTGACATTTGAAGTTGAAACCAAAGGAGACGAGACCATCGGGGTCATATCGGGCATAGAGGAACGGGAGAATTACATCATTCGCAGATCGGTCAATCTGTCTAAGCAAACACATATCATTGCCGCCAATATCGACATTGCCTTCTTGGTGATTACCCTTAACAATCCGCCAACCTTCACCACCTTCATCGATCGTTTCTTGGTCACTGCCGAAGCATACCATATTAAAGCAGTGTTACTGTTCAATAAGATCGATACGTACACCGAAGAAGAATTACTGGAGGTTAAGTATCTCGCTGCTTTATATAGAAATGTTGGTTATGAATGCTTAGGGATTTCGGCAAAGACCGGTAAAAATGTCGAAAAAGTAAAACAACTCATGCAACATAAGGTTTCTATGTTCTCAGGACATAGTGGTGTGGGTAAATCGACGCTTATCAATGCTATCGAGCCGGGATTGAACCTAAAGACCTCGGAGATCTCCGAGCAACACCAACAAGGCCAACATACCACGACATTTGCCGAGATGTTTGACCTTTCCTTTGGGGCACAAATTATCGATACCCCGGGCATTAAAGGTTTCGGGGTCGTTGAAATGGAAAAAGAAGAACTGGGAGATTACTTTCCCGAATTCTTCGCGATAAAAAACCAATGCAAATTCAACAATTGTTTGCATTTGGAGGAGCCACACTGCGCTGTAAAAGAGGGCTTGGAAAACGAGACGATCGCATGGTCACGTTATAAGAGCTATCTTCAAATATTGGAGGGGGAAGACGAGCAGTATCGAAAAGACATTCACAACCCATGAGAGCAATCCTACAACGTGTAAAAGAAGCTTCGGTGACGGTAGATGGTAAGCTCGTTTCAAAAATTGGCAACGGATTTCTAATTTTGTTGGGAATTGAAGCTGAAGACAATAAAGAAGATATCGATTGGCTTTCAGGCAAAATTGCCAGAATGCGTGTTTTTTCAGATGAGAATGACGCTATGAACCTTTCTTTGGAGGATATTGGAGGAGAGATCCTCGTGGTAAGTCAGTTTACATTGCACGCAAGCACCAAAAAAGGAAATCGTCCTTCTTTTATAAAAGCCGCTCGCCCCGACATAGCGATACCCTTATACCAATCATTTGTAAATGAACTTTCTAGCCAAGTTTCGACCAAGATACAGACAGGGGTTTTTGGTGCGATGATGGACATAGCTTTGGTTAACGACGGACCCGTGACCCTTTTTATAGATTCAAAAAATAAAGAATAATTTTTTTTAGATTCGGGTAAATTAATATATTGCCGCGGGAGAATACTTTATGCGTTACACTTTTTTATTGAGTCTCACACTTGCATTTTGTACAACGCTAGCGGCACAAACATACAAGTTTGATGAGATCGGGATAAGAGACTTTTCGAAGCTGCGGGATGATGTTTTTCCGGAGGCACCGGCGGTACTTCTTGTACAGGATATTCGCTTTAAATATGGTTATGAACTATATGTTAATGAACGAATTAAAATCTACACCAAGGATGGTTTTGAATTTTCCAATTGGGACAGTCAGTTCGATGATATTAGCGGTCTTAGGGCTTATATCTATAATCTGGAAGATGGTGTGGTCACAAAAACCAAAATAGATCGCGATAATATTTTCAAAGAAAAGATCGAAGATGGATATGAGGTGACTAAAATAGCCTTCCCTAATGTAAAGGAAGGATCTATATTAGAATTGAGTTATAAAGTGCATTATGTTGGAATGCGATGGCTCAATGCGCAAAGTTTTATTCCCATTAAAAAATTAAAGATTGCCATTCAAAATCCGGGGTACTACAGCTTAAAAATTGTAGAGAATCCTTTGGCAACCATCGATTTAATTCGACAGAATGATAGGTCGGAAATACGTTTCTTGGGAGAAAATATTCCTGCTTTAAAACGCGAGAGTCATATCTACAATCTTAATAATTACAGAGGAAAGATATTTCTCGAACAGGTTCGAACCAAAGGTAAAGAAATGCTTTCCGATTGGAGTGAGGTAAGCAAGATATTCAATGATTATGGTTGGTATGCTGAAGAACTCGAGAAAAACGGACATTTTTTTGAGGGTGACATAACCGCACTTTTGGGCACCGAAAAGGATCCTTTAATTAAAGCAAAACGAATCTATTCCTTTTTACAAAATCGCATGACTTGGAATGAAAGGTACAGTAGAGGATCGGACAATCTTCGGAAAAGCTACATGGAGCAACGAGGCAATGCGGCAGATATCAATTTACTCTTAATTTTTATGCTTCGGAAATCTGGTATTGAGGCTAACCCCGTTCTAGTTGCTTCCAAATATTGGGGGAGGCCTGTGTTGCCCACTATTTACGGGCTAAACAACTTAATAGCCGCGGCAGAAATAGACGGTGAAACATATTTATTGGATGCAACCGACAAGATTGCGCCTTTCGGCTTGCTGCGAAAGACATTCATGAATGGGAACGGGATCATTATATACGAAGATGATACCTACAAACTAGTATCGACTAACAAGACAGATATCTCTAAGATGACCACGCTCGTTACCGCTTCATTAGAACCGGAATCCCAAAGCGTTACAGGTAGTGTAAGAACAAGATACCAACACCATTATGCCTGGGAGTTTCGTGATACCTATTCAGCCGCCCGAGGCAGATCTTTTGAAGAAGAAATGGAAAATACTGTAGAGTTATTAGAGGTAAACAATGTAAAGACAAATAATTTCAATGAGATTGAAAAGCCTCTTGATGTTTCCTATGATTTTGAATATTCAGATTTTATAGAAACAATAAATGACAAATTATATGTGAGTCCGTTACTATTTCTCGGGATCATTGAAAACCCTTATAAGGACACAGATCGCCTGTATCCTGTAGAAGAAGATTTCCCATTTGTTTCAAGCTGTATTTTTAAGATAAAACTGCCGGAAGGCTATATTCCTGAAAGTCTCCCTGAACCCATTAGTATTCTGGTAGGAGATGATGTAGCAAGTTTAAAATATAATATTAGCGCACAAGGTAATACCATTCAGGTCTCCTATCAGATTGAAATTCTAAAGGCAACTATTCCGCCGGAGTATTACGAAGGATTGAAACGTCTGTATGGGACGTTCTTGGAAATTTCGAATGCCAAGATCGTTCTGGGAAAAATTGATGAACAAAAATAAATTCGATACTAAAAGAATCAAAAAAAAAACTAACCCCATAGTACATAGCGTATGAGCTTCATCGTTGCACGTCGAATTCGTAAAATTATTTTAACCATTGCCTCCATGCTGTTTACAGGTATCATGGTGGGCCAGTCGAATTATGCAATTTCTTCTATACCTTCAAAATTTTTGGAAGGAGCTAACAGCGTCTTAGTTTCAAAAGATGTGCTTGTAGATGTCACAGATCCTACCCGAATGAACTATCAGGTTCGTCGTGTAGTTACCGTTTTGAACAAAAAGGGAGACGAATATGTGAACGCAAGTGTAAACTACGATAATGACAGTAAGGTTAGGAAGATAGAAGCATACGTCTATGATGTGGCAGGCAACGAGATCGAACATTTTAAAAAGAACGATTTTAGAGATGTAGCGGCGTCAGACGGGTTTTCTTTGTATAGTGATGATCGGGTGCTCTTTTTAGATTATACACCTATTTCGTATCCATATACCGTAGCATTTTCATTTGAACTTGAGAGTAGAACAACTGCCTTTATTCCCAAATGGTTCCCCCTCGAAGGAACGGCGTCCAGTACTTTAGAGAGCACGTATGTGATACAATTTAGTCCCGTAAACAAACCACGCTTTAAAGCTGAGAATTTAGATGGATATGACATTTCTGTAACAAAAACACCTACCGAAATTAAATGTACAGCGACCAATATTCCGGTAATGAAATACGAAGAACACAGCCCGCCATATTTCCAGCGGATTCCGTTGGTGTTATTCGCTTTGGACCGCTTTTACCTAAAGGGCGTTGCCGGTTACGGAAAGGATTGGAACGAATTTGGAAGGTGGATGGAACGATCTTTATTGGGGGATGTGAACGATCTTCCCGAAGCGACGGTAGCTCAGGTTCGATCTTTGGTAAGCTCAGAAAAAACGGCGCTTGACAAAGCAAGGAAAATATACGAATTTGTTCAGAACAAAGTGCGTTATATAAGCGTGCAAATTGGGGTAGGAGGTTGGAAGCCAATGTTGGCCTCAGAAGTTGATAAATTAAGTTATGGCGACTGTAAGGCACTTACAAATTATACCAAGGCCTTATTGGATGCCGTGGGAGTTCCATCGTATTATACGGTACTGTATTCCGGACCCAACGGACGTGATTTCGATGAGGATTTTTCGGTCATGCAAGGGGATCATGTTATCTTGGGTATCCCTAACGGGGACGATATCGTTTGGTTAGAGTGCACCAGTCAGGACGTTCCCTTCGGATTTGGGGGGACGCACAGTGATGATCGGGATGTATTGGTCATTACCCCCGAAGGAGGAAAAATCATGCATACCAAGAAATATCCTTTCGATGAAAGTCTTCAGCATAATACAGGAAGTATACAATTAGATACAGAAGGGGGATTAAAGGTTCAATTTCAACGTAAGTCTATGGGTCTTCAGTACGATAATTGGTATCAATTAGAGAAATTAGACGCTAAGAAGCTGGATCAACATTACAAGGAACATTGGGATCACATTAACGGCTTCAGCATAGATTCGGTCGCACTGCAAAATGATAAAAAAGATATTGTCTTTACTGAAGTATTGAAATTATCCATTCCAAAATATAGTTCTTCAGTAGGAGAAGACCTGTTATTTACTCCTAACGTATTCAATCAATCCCAATATATCCCGCCACGAATTACAGATCGTAAACAACCATTGTTCCTTCCTATCGGATTTAAGGATGTAGACGAAATTGACATCGAGTTGCCGAAGGGTTTTGTGTTAGAAGACCTACCGGAAGGATTTAATGAAGAAACCCAATTTGGTTCATACAGCGCACATGTAGAGAGGGTTTCGGCAACAAAAATACGTTATACACGAACCTTCATTATAAAAAAAGGGACCTTTTCGGCCAAAGAGTATACAGCCTATAGAAACTTCAGAAGAAATGTTGCAAAGTGGGATAAATCCAAGATACTCTTAAAAAAGGTATAGGTAAATCTCATTTGCTTGTGCATAATCAATAAATAAAAATTAATTTCAGAAATAGTAGCTAAAATTATAATACCATGAAAACAACCATCCTAACCACCTTACTTACCGTCTGTCTTTTGCAAATTTCTTTTGCACAGGACTACAGATTTGGAAAAGTATCTAAAGAAGAATTACAGCAAAAAGCACATCCTCAAGACCCTGCAGCCAATGCTGCAGTATTATACCGAGAGATTGCCACCCACTTTCTTTACACCGAAGAAGAGGGATTTTACATTGAGACAGAGGTCTATGAAAGAATTAAAATCTATACGAAAGAGGGGTTCTCATGGGCTACTAAGGTCGTAAGGCTCTATCAAAGTGATAATAATGAAGATGAGACCGTTTCCGGTTTAAAGGCATACACCTATAATTTGCAAGGCAATGACATTAAGGAGGAAAAGCTTCGAAATGATGGTATCTTTGAACAGGAGGAGCATAAGTATCTAAAGACATTAAAGTTTACAATGCCCGACCTAAAGGAAGGTAGTGTGGTGGAATACCGATATAAAATAAAATCTCCTTTTATTACTAATATCGATGAATACAGATTTCAAGAACAAATTCCGGTTGAAAAGGTATTTGTGAAATTTGTAGCACCCGAGTATTTTAATTATAAAATGCACCAAAAGGGATGGATGAACTTTGCTATTAATACCGATATGAAAGATAGAACAATGTCCTACTCTTATAAACCTTCTGCGGGTAGTGGCAGCGCAAGAGATTTAATAGACTCTCACAAATCTGTTAGAACTGAAATAACTTTCAAAGAGAACATTTATACCATAGACTTAGAAAATGTTCCTGCGTTGCGAGAGGAAAAAAGAGCAGGGAATATTGACAATTACAGCGCTGCCTTGAAGTTTGAACTATCCTATATTCAATATCCAAATTCACCCATTAAAACATATTCTACCACTTGGGAAGATGTATCTAAAACCATTCACCGCTATAACTCTTTTGGTGATGAACTGGCAACAGACAATTATTTTAAAGATGATATTGACCAATTGTTAAGCGGTGTAACCAACAAGGAGGAGAAGATTCTCAAGATATTCGAATTTGTAAAATCGAAGATGAATTGGAACGGATATCATGGTATGTTTGCCAACGAAGGCGTTAAAAAAGCCTATAAAAGTAGTACCGGAAACGTGGCAGATATCAACTTAATGCTTACCGCAATGCTTCGTTATGCCGGAGTGAATGCGAACCCAATTTTGGTTAGTACAAAATCCAATGGGATTCCTCTTTTTCCCACCATGAACGGCTTCAACTACGTGATTGCCGGCGTTGAAGTGCAAAATAATGTGTTACTATTGGATGCTACAAACAAACGAGGCGAAATAGGGCTGCTCGAGCCAAAATTACTCAACTGGCAAGGGCGCCTCATTCGACAGGACGGTAGTTCTAATTGGGTGCCCCTTAGTCCAAGGGAACATGCAGTTAATAACACCATGTTGCAGGGTACGATCGCCGAAGACCTTTCCATAGCCGGCAATGCTCAAAATAGATTTACAGGGCATTATGCCTTAGAATACCGTGAACAATTTAGCGGGATTAGCGACGACGAGAAACGTAAGAAGATAGAGAACGGGAAAGGAGAGCTGGAAACATCGGCGATAGCTTTTAACAACCTGAACATTCTTTACGAACCTGTGGAACTTACCTATGAATTCGAATCCTTTGATGCCGTGGAGAATATCAATGGGAAACTCTATGTTTCGCCATTGCTGTTCTTGACCGAAGCCGAAAACCCTTTTAAAGCTGAAGAACGACAGTACCCCATTGATTTCCAATATCCCTTTAAAGACCGATATCTTATTTCATTGGACATTCCTGAAGGGTACCAAGTAGAGGTTCTTCCCGAGCCTGTAACCTTCGCATTGGATGGAAATGCCTGTAGTTTTCGATATGCTGCAAGTGCTTCAGGAAATAAAATTCAGGTTTCTGTGGAATTATCTATGAATGAAGCCTTATTTTTACCTACCGATTATGTAAATCTGAAAAAATTCTATCAGATGCTAATCGATAAAGAGAACGAAAAGATAGTCCTTTCTAAAACATAGAGTATGCAATTGCAAGACGCCCAGTTAGCCGTAGATAGTTGGATCAAGAATCATGGCGTTCGGTATTTTAATGAATTGACAAACATGGCCCAGCTCACCGAAGAGGTGGGCGAGGTCGCTCGTATCATTGCCAGACGTTACGGAGAACAGAGCGAAAAGGAAAGTGATACCCAGAAGGATCTGGGAGAGGAATTGGCCGATGTAGTCTTTGTAGTGCTGTGTTTGGCCAACCAAACAGGGGTGAACCTTCAAGAGGCGTTCGATAAGAAATTGGCGCTTAAAGCGAAACGAGACCACGACAGACACCACGGAAACGAAAAACTTCTATAATGTTTAAAAAAGTTGTGACCTATCCCGGATTCTGGAAATCTGTGGTTTCCTTAGGACTGGCCTTTGTACTGCTGTTCCTTCTTATTAAATGGGCGATCGAAGGATTTTCGTTTGCCTATCTTACAGATAGTGATCCGTTATTCTTTATCCTCGGCACCTTGGCGGCCGGGTTTGTATATGGGTTTTTTGTAAGTTTTGGAAAGTTTAGCGTAAAATTGAAGGCTAAAGAGAACAGAGAATGACGGTGTTATTGCAAAAAACACAATTTCCTGCGCAATCGGTTTCTCTGACGATCACCGGTTCTAAGAGCGAATCGAATCGCTTGTTGATATTAAAAGCCCTCTTTCCGGATTTAAAATTAACAAACCTATCCAACAGCGATGATACCAAGGTCCTTCAGGTAGCGCTGCAGCAGCAAAGCGGAACTATCGATATCCATCATGCAGGAACTGCCATGCGATTCCTTGCGGCTTATTTTGCAAGTCGAGACGGGGTAGAGGTACTATTAACAGGCAGTGAGCGTATGCAACAACGACCTATTGGGATCTTGGTAGATGCATTACGGGATTTGGGAGCAGATATAACCTATACCCTGGCTGAGGGATTTCCTCCACTCCGTATCAAAGGGAGCGTACTCACCAGCAACTCGGTTAAAATTCATGCAAGCGTAAGCAGCCAATACATCACCTCTTTACTGCTTATTGCGCCCTCATTACCAAACGGACTCACACTACAGCTAGAAGGAACTGTCACCTCCATACCCTATATTGAAATGACTTTACAGCTTTTAAAAAAAATGGGTGTTTCGTGTTCTTTTTCTGAAAATACCATTCGGGTGGAAGCTGCTGCAAAGATCACTCCTGTTACCTTTGCAGTAGAATCCGATTGGAGTTCGGCGTCCTATTTTTATAGTTTGGTAGCTCTTTCTGAAGGATTGTCGGTCACGCTGAAACACTTTAAGGAAAACAGCTTGCAAGGAGATCGTGCGTTGGTTTCATTGTTTGAGACGTTAGGAGTTATTACCGTTTTTAATGCTTCGGAAGCATCGATCACACTTCGCAAACAGAAAGTTACGTTCCCGGATAGTCTATTGCTGCATCTCTCAGACACCCCGGATATTGCGCAAACAATAGCCGTTACGTGCTTCGGACTGGGAGTGGGGTGCCATCTCACAGGCTTGCATACCTTGAAGATCAAGGAAACCGACCGACTTTCAGCATTAAAGACTGAATTAGAAAAATTGGGGGCCTCCGTTGTAATCACCCAAGATTCGCTTACATTGACCTCTTCAGAAAAGATTCAAGAACAAGTCACTATCGAAACCTATAACGATCATAGAATGGCCATGGCTTTCGCCCCTTTAGGATTGAGAACAACAATACGCATTCAAGATCCGAAGGTGGTTTCTAAATCCTTTCCGGGATTTTGGGGAGATCTCGAAAAGTGCGGCATTTCAACCGATTTCCAATAATAAATACACTTTTACTTGACAACCCCTATGTGGAGGTTGTATATTTGCCACCTTTTAAAGTCAACAAAATATCGTCATTATGGGAATGAAACTGTCACATTTCAACTTCAATCTACCACCAGAATTACTTGCCGAATATCCTGCAGCAAATCGGGATGAGTCGCGGTTAATGGTACTTAATCGTAAGGAAAAGACCATAGAGCACAAGATGTTCAAGGATCTTATCGATTATTTTAAAGAAGATGATGTGCTGGTACTCAACAATACCAAGGTTTTTCCGGCACGCCTCTTTGGAAATAAGGAGAAAACGGGAGCGCGCATTGAGGTGTTCTTACTCCGGGAACTTAATTCGGAAACCCGTTTATGGGATGTACTCGTTGATCCCGCAAGAAAAATCCGTATTGGGAACAAACTTTATTTTGGTGATGATGAGTCCCTGGTTGCCGAAGTAATCGATAACACGACCTCGCGCGGTAGAACACTTCGTTTCTTATTTGACGGTTCTTACGAAGAATTTCGAAGCAAACTCACCGAACTTGGCGAAACTCCCTTGCCAAAATATATCAAACGAGAGGTAGAACCCGAGGACGCCGAAAGATATCAAACCATTTTCGCTAAGAAAGAAGGGGCTGTCGCCGCACCTACGGCAGGACTCCACTTTTCTAAACATCTTTTGAAACGTCTCGAGATCAAAGGTGTCAACTTTGCAGAGGTAACCCTTCATGTAGGTCTGGGAACTTTTAGCCCGGTAGAGGTGGAAGACCTGTCGAAGCATAAAATGGATTCGGAAGAGATCATCATTACGGAAGATGCTGTTCAAACAATCAATAAGGGGATTAAAACGAAACGTCGTGTTTGTGCTGTTGGAACTACGGTGATGCGAGCGCTGGAGAGTTCGGTGTCATCAGACCATACATTAAATGATTATAGCGGTTGGACCAATAAATTTATTTTTCCTCCGTATGATTTTAGCATCGCCAATTCAATGGTGACCAATTTCCATACACCAAAATCCACATTGCTAATGATGGTGTCGGCTTTTGCCGGTCATGACTTTATAAAGGAAGCCTATGCCGAAGCGATCAAAGAAAAATATAGGTTCTATACCTATGGTGATGCCATGTTGATCATTTAAATTTGGCTAAAGAATTTTAAAAAACCCTTGCTGTTTTCAGCAAGGGTTTTTTATTTCTAAACTTTTGGTTTTCAAATATCAAAATAAAAAAGTACCTTAGTATATTGTAGCAGCGCTAACGTCTTATTATGAAAAAACTTCTACTACTGTTTTTTATAGTATTGATTCCGGGGATGGATTATGCGCAGGATTTCGCTGAAGACATTCCTGTAAGTTGGCAATTGAACCTACAACAGCGAAATACACCTATAGAATTACCTCCGCTGGATCTTGAAGCCATACATGCCGAAGATGTTATCAATGACCTTGATAAAGGTCAGCCATGGCGCTATGGACTTACCCGACCCATAGTGATCGACATTGAAAGAGATGGAGTGTGGACTGTGCTTCCCAATAATGCGGGTAGGATCTGGCAGGTAGCGATCAAATCAACCGATGCAATAAATGTAAGTGTTAATCTGGATATGTTTTACATTCCTAAGGGTGGGCGTTTTTTTCTGTTCAACGGTGACCAATCTGACGTTTCTGTTCCGTATACCGATGCTTCAAATCGATCCAGTGCCAATTTAGGCTCATGGTTTCTTCAAGGAGATGTGGTGTGGTTAGAATATTTTGAACCACCTTCCGTTTCCGAAGAAGTTCAATTATCTGTAAAAAGCGTGATTCATGGCTATCGCATGGGTCACATCACATCCATTGCCCAAAATATTAGAGGTCTCAATGATTCCGGAAGTTGTAATTATGATGTGAATTGTTCTATTGGGGAAGACTTTGACGATCTAAAGGATGTTATTAAGAAAGCTGTTACATTACTGAATCTTGGGAATGGATACCTCTGTACTGCTTCTTTGGTGAATAATACCGCAGCCGATAAAACACCATTTCTGCTTACTGCCAACCATTGTCTTCAAGATAGCGATCCTGAATTCTGGTCGGTACGTTTTAATTGGATAAGCCCTACACCGGTGTGTGGGGAAGATGCTGAAAGTGCCGATATTCAAACAAACTTCACAATGAGTGGCGGCCAATTAAGAGCCAGCAGTTCGAAAAGTGATTTCGCACTGGTCGAACTTTTCAATACTATACCCGAATCTTGGGACATCGCTTTTGCCGGTTGGAACAATTCGGATGCAATGCCACGATTTGAAGTGGGAATACATCATCCTAACGGCGATATCATGAAAGTGTGTAGAGATGACAGTGGCGCTACTAAAGATGTCGCTTCAGGTACCGATGTTTGGCTTATAGGAGGCGGTGCTGCCGGTACAGGGAATGGTTGGGAGATTGGAACTACCGAGAGCGGCTCCTCCGGTTCACCACTTTTCAATGAGAAAGGACATATCATTGGTCAACTTTACGGCGGGCAATCCTTTTGCGACGGAACGAGTAACAACGGGCAATTTGATATTTATGGCCGATTCGCTGTTTCATGGGATTATGGCAATACACCAGAAACGCGCTTGAAGGATTGGCTGGATCCTATCAATAGCGGGCAGACCACAATAGAAACGCTACAGAATATTTTGAATGTGCAGGATATTGAACTTACCGGAACACTTGAGATATTTCCAAACCCCGCAAATACCTACATTACGGTCATGAATAGTCGGTATCCAAATCTTTCGTATCAATTCTTCAATGTGTTGGGACAAAAAATTATTTCGGGTGCTGTGTCCAACACCATGAATGTTATACCCGTGGCTTCTTTTGCGGAAGGAATCTATTTTCTCCGACTTAAGGATGAGGAATCCAATCAAGAGATCACTAAGAAGATTTTAATTCAAAAATAAGTACACCCCTTTTTCTGAATGCTAAAAAACTACTAAGACAGCCGTCTTAGTGCACAGGATACTGTATTTTTGCAACAATGATTTCAGAAAAGAAGGACATACGCGCATTATCCAAAGAAGAACTTCGAGTTTTTTTTGAAAGTATTGGGGATAAAGCCTTTCGTGGCAACCAAGTGTATGAGTGGCTTTGGGGAAAAGGCATTCATACTTTTGACCAAATGACGAATCTTTCAAAAGAGACAAGAGCACATCTGGAAGCAAATTTTGTGATCAATCACATACACGTTGACAGCCTGCAAAAAAGTAATGACGGCACAATTAAGAATGCCGTAAAATTACATGACGGTCTGGTGGTGGAATCTGTGTTAATACCTACAAAGAAACGTACAACTGCCTGTGTGTCTTCTCAGGTAGGATGCAGCTTAGACTGTAAATTTTGTGCGACTGCACGTCTAAAACGCATGCGGAATTTAAATCCTGATGAGATCTACGATCAAGTTGTGGCGATCGATCAAGAAAGCAAACTATATCACGACAGGCCCTTGTCCAATATTGTATTCATGGGCATGGGAGAACCGCTCATGAACTATAAGAACGTACTTGAGGCCATCGATAAGATCACTCATAAGGAAGGTTTGGGGATGTCCCCTAAACGTATCACACTCTCAACTTCGGGAGTACCTAAAATGATTAAGAAACTTGCAGACGATGAGGTAAAATTTCACTTGGCCGTTTCGTTGCATTCTGCAATCCAAGAGAAACGGGAACAAATCATGCCTTTTGCAAAGAGTTTTCACTTGGACGATCTTAGGGAGTCGCTGGAGTATTGGTATGACAAGACCCAGCGCAGGATTACTTATGAATATGTCGTTTGGAAAGGAATTAACGACGCAAGAGAAGATATTGAGGCATTGGTGCAATTTTGTAAGTATGTACCCTGTAAGGTGAACCTCATTGAGTACAATCCTATTGACGATGGGCAGTTTCAGCAGGCGTCATTAGAGGCCACCGAAGCCTATATTGCTGCACTGGAAAAGCATAGGATACCTGTTACGGTACGTCGCAGCCGCGGGAAGGATATTGATGCTGCCTGCGGGCAGCTCGCAAATAAGCAATAAAAAAGCGACCCTTGGGTCGCTTTTCTTTTTTTAAGTTCAAGAATGTTATTTCTTGATCACTTTAAATGATTTGCTTGCACCGTCAATGGTTACAGTCGCAATATACACGCCAGACTTTAAAGAAGCCATGTCCACTACGGCATTGGTAGTGTTCAATTTTTGAGCGATCACTTCTTGTCCTAAGATGTTGTAAAGCGCAACAGTTTGGATAGGCGCATTCGCTTTTAGGTTCAATCCATTGTTAGCATCTACAAAGTAGTTGAATCCTTGGAATGTTTCGTCACCTACGCTAAGCCCTTCTTCAACAACCAATCTGTCAATACCAATGTAGTTTGAGTTAGCACCAGTAGGACCAGCATCTGTAACCCAATAGCGAAATGCAAAAGTAGTTGCAGTTTCTCCCGCAGGAAGTCCGGAAACAACTACAGATTGTTGTGGCTCCCAAGTTTCAGGATAACCACCTTGAGTTAATCCTGGATTGATCTCTAATAAAAGACCAGTATACGAACCAACATCACCTGAAGTTGGTAACGTACCAGAACCATCAACATCTAGACGTACTTCCAATCTGTCAGGAAACGTACTTCCGGTTCCGGTTCTTGTGTAAAAAGTAATGATATCACCATTTTGCAACATAAGCGTTGGTGAAATCAAATAAAGGTCGATCAATGTACCAGCGGTAGCATTGAAGTTCATTCCTAAGTATGAAGTAGGATCACCGTCGAAAGCTGGAAACACCGTATCATTTCCTTGGAAAATATCTGTATTTGGACTATCGCTCACATTTACTACAGTATAATCTGTAAGTGTGGTTATATCGTCGAATCCTTCGTCGATAAGTTGTGCATTCATAGCAAAAGCAGCAAACATTGCTGCCAGTAAAGTAATTTTTTTCATTTTAATTGTTTTTAGAGAGTTATGAAGTATCAAAAATAAGAAATCTTAGTGAATTGTACGATACGTTTCGATTTTATTTATTTTTACTTCCAGATGAAAATAGTCTCTCAAATAAAGCAGCCCATCGAATTTGAGATGGAACTTTTTGAAAAAAAGTTCTCCGTGGCCATGTCTTCAAAGGTTTCGCTTTTAAATAGGATCACGCACTATGTGGTAAACAGAAAAGGCAAACAGATGCGTCCTATGTTCGTATTTCTAATCGCGAAAATGACCAACAACGGCGAAATAAATGACCGTACCTATCGGGGAGCTTCGGTGATCGAATTGATCCACACAGCCACCTTGGTTCATGACGACGTTGTAGATGACAGCAACCGCCGCCGTGGATTCTTTTCAATTAATGCGCTGTGGAAGAACAAGATCGCAGTTTTGGTAGGAGATTATTTGTTGTCCAAAGGGCTTTTACTTTCCATAGATAACAACGATTTCGACCTGCTAAAGATCATATCGGTGGCCGTACGGGAAATGAGCGAAGGCGAATTACTTCAAATTGAGAAGGCCCGAAAACTGGACATTACCGAGGCTGTATATTTCGACATTATTCGCCAAAAGACGGCCACCTTGATAGCTGCCTGCTGTGCCATGGGGGCACAATCTGTAAATGCGCCTAAAAAAGAAGTGGAATCGCTTCGCAAATTTGGGGAGCTTATTGGAACAGCCTTTCAAATAAAAGACGACCTCTTCGATTATGGCGAGGAGAAGATAGGCAAGCCCACAGGTATCGATATCAAGGAACAAAAAATGACCTTGCCGCTTATTTACGCCTTGAATACTGCTTCGGAAAAGGAAAAACGTTGGTTGATCAATTCAGTAAAAAATCACAATAAAGACAAAGAACGAGTTAAGGAGGTGATCGATTTTGTAAAAGAGATTGGCGGACTTTCCTACGCAGTCACCAAAATGAAGGAATATCAACAACAAGCACTTCAGATCCTGCAAACCTATCCCGACTCTCCCTATAAAGAATCGCTGGAGCTCATGGTGAATTACGTGATCGATCGAAAGAAGTGATTTTCAGAAACAATCCCTAACTCTCACATTTTTTTTACCTTCAGGCAACCTTTTCCTAAAATACTGCGTCTTTAATAATAGAAGCGTTTAAAAAACGAAGTTTGTGAAGATCGTATCCTTACATAAGAACTATAGTAAATTGATCGCCAAAGCAGGGAAAGGTGACCGCAGGGCACAACACGACCTTTATGAACTTTTTGCGCCTAAGATGCTGAGCGTTTGCAGACAATACCTCAAGAATACCGAACAGGCCGAGGATGTCATGCTTACAGGTTTCATGAAGGTGTTCAAGTATTTACACACCTATACGGCACAAGGAAGTTTTGAAGGATGGATACGCCGTATTATGGTAAACGAATCCATTTCGCAACTACGTAAGGAAAAAAAACTGGGCTTCACTGCTGAAACCGAGATCGAGAATTCCTTAGATCATGTGGCCTATATCGAGACTGCGTTGGAAGTAGAGGAAATACAGAAAATGATAGATGCACTTCCGGATGGCTACAAGACCGTTTTTGTATTGTATGCCGTGGAAGGATACAAACACAGTGAAATCGCCGAATTATTAGAGATAAGTGAAAGTACCTCGAAATCGCAATTATTCAAGGCTAGAAAAATGCTTCAGTCGAAGTTAGAACCAAATACAATTAGTTATGGCACCCATTAAATTTGAAGAGAATATTAGAGAGAAGTTGCAAGAACGGGAGCTGTCACCGTCCAAAGATGCATGGAGCAAGCTGGAAGCACAACTGGATGCTCAAGAGCCAAAAAAGCGGACAACCACAGTATGGTTTGCCGTGGCAGCCGCGGTCGTTACTTTGCTGGTCGTGGGAGCATTGGTCTATAACCCTTTTTTAAAAGAGCATAATGCCATTGTCGTAGAAGAAAATCCTTCAGAAGAGCGCAGTGCAGAACCAACAGAATTTGCACAACCTAACGAGAATGTAGTTGTGGAAATCGCTTCAGAAACGAGTACTTCGGAAGAGCGCGAAGCCGAAGAAGTTTCAGTCACCGAAAGTATCCCGCGTGTCAATAAAAATACAAGACCGGAGCGTCGTACTATTTCTTCCGAAGCAGTCGCACAGGTTTCAAAAGATCTTAAAAAAGAAGCTACTACTGCGGAAGCTGTCGCGGTCGAGCAAAAATCCTTCGAGGATGCCAAGGCAGAGGAGGTCATCCATGAACTTAAAAAATTAAAAGAATCGAATATCGAGATCAGTATAGAGGAGGTCGATGCGCTTTTGGCCAAGGCGCAACGGGAGATACAAACCCGGCGTATCCTTACGGAGAGCACACAAAAAGTAGATGCTGCAGCATTGCTTTTGGATGTGGAACTGGAGTTGGAACGTAGCTTTAGGGACAAGGTATTCGACGCATTGGGAGATGGTTTTGAGAAGATCCGAACCGCCGTCACCGAACGAAACAATTAACAATCATTCATCAATCAAGCTTTTCTCATCCCTCTCCGGGCGGGAGGGATGCCGGAAGAGCACTAAATCAAAATCACAGTATGAAAACTAGTACGTATTGCATCGCAGCGGTGCTTTGGGCTATCGCTATGTCTTTTAGTATGGCGCAGGAAACCGATCAAGAGAACACCATCGAGTTTTTGAAGGCCACCAAAGAACGCATCATCAATGAAGAAAAGGACGCGTTAAAACAAGAGGTCGAACAAATTAATCGTAAGTTGGAAGATGAGGAGATCTCTTATGAGGAAGCGGAAACATTAAAGAATGAAGCCGCCGAGAAACGGGCTATGAATATCGAGAACCGACTCGCAATTGTTGATAATAAGATCGCTTTGATACAACGAAATGGAGTGGAAGAGGAGGAAGACAGCATTATTGTTATTGGTCTCGGCAAAGACGGTGAAACCGGGAGATCGATTTTTGGTATTCAATTTAACACATCGAATGAGAGAAAATATGACCGACGTACCTATAGCGATTTTGTGTTGGCCGTGGGTTTGAACAATGTGATCACAAAAGGGGAGTCGCTAAACGACAGCGATTTTAAAATTGGTGGCAGCCGATTTGCTGAGATTGGTTGGGCGTGGAAAACACGTGTTTTTGACGAAAGTAACTGGCTTCGTATTAAATACGGGTTCTCTTTTCAGTTCAACGGATTGAAACCTACCGACAATCGGTTTTTTGTAGATACCGGAACTCAAACTGAACTGCAAGAATTTCCGGAGGAGCTGGACAAATCGAAGTTCAGAATAGATAATCTTGTATTTCCGGTCCACTTCGAATTAGGGCCATCTAAAAAGATAGAAGGAGAAAATTATTTTCGATATTCAACCTATAATAAGGTAAAGGTTGGAATAGGAGGCTATGCCGGATTCAAACTTAGTTCACGCCAGAAATTAAAGTATACAGCCGATGGTGAGGATGTAAAGGAAAAGCTTAAGGCCGATTATAATACCAATAATTTCATATACGGTTTGAGTGCCTATGTGGGTTGGCGTGAGACAGCCTTGTATGTGAAGTACGATTTAAATACCATTTTTAAAGATAATCCAACAGAAATGCGCAACGTTTCTCTAGGGTTACGATTTGATATGGATTAACGAACCTTCTATTTTATTTTGATTTAAAGCTCCTGTAAAGGGGCTTTTTTCTGTGTATAGAAGTGTAAATATTTAATAGTATTTTTACAGAAAATACATTCAGTCCATTGATCTCAAAAACCACTATCGATTCAGTATTCGAAACCGCCCGCGTGGAGGAGGTTATTGGAGATTTTGTGCAGCTAAAGAAATCGGGGAGTAACTTTAAGGGTTTGAGTCCGTTTAGTGATGAACGCACCCCCAGTTTTATGGTATCACCCGTTAAACAGATCTGGAAGGATTTTTCAAGCGGAAAAGGAGGGAATGTCGTGGCATTCCTAATGGAACACGAGCATTTCACCTATCCTGAAGCGATCAAGTATCTGGCGAAAAAATACGGGATCGAGATTGAAGAGACACAGCAAACCAACGAAGAAAAAGAATCGGCTAACGAGCGCGAGAGTCTATATCTTGTAAGTGAATTTGCCAAAGCGTATTTTCATACAACCTTGCTTAAAACAGAGGAAGGCAAAGCCATAGGCCTTTCTTATTTCAAAGAACGAGGCTTCACGGAAGAGACGATCAAGAAATTTGAATTAGGATATTCACCCAACTCCTGGGAGGCATTTACAAGTCATGCCATTAAGAAAGGATATCAGCTTGAATATCTTGAAAAGACCGGACTCACAATTGTTAAAGAAGAGAAGCAGTTCGATCGTTTCAAAGGCCGGGTGCTATTTCCTATTCTTAGTTTAAGCGGAAGGACGCTTGGTTTTGGCGGAAGGATACTCACCAATGACAAGAAGGCAGCGAAATATCTTAACTCGCCCGAAAGTGATATTTACCACAAGAGCAAAGTGCTTTATGGGATCTATCATGCAAAACAAAGCATCGCGAAAGAAGATAATTGCTATTTAGTAGAAGGATATACCGATGTCATCCAATTCTATCAAAAAGGGATACACAACGTGGTGTCATCTTCGGGTACAGCCCTCACTCCGGAACAGATTCGTTTGATCAACAGACTTACAAAAAATATTACCCTGTTGTTCGATGGTGACGCCGCAGGCGTACGTGCCTCCTTACGAGGTGTAGACCTCATTTTGGAGCAAGGGATGAATGTAAAGATATGTACGTTTCCCGCGGGTGAGGATCCGGATAGTTTTGCTCGCAGTAATTCACTTGAAGAAATCACGCTTTATCTTGAAGAACACAGTCAGGATTTTATCAATTTTAAGGCCTCACTCTTGGCTTCCGAAGCTAAGAACGATCCGGTAAAGAAGGCAGATACTATTCGGGATATGGTACTAAGTATCTCGAAGATTCCGGATGTTATTAAGCGCGAAGTATACATTCAAGAATGTGCTAGGCGAATGGATATAAGCGAAGCGGTCTTATTCAATACTTTGGCACAGATCCTTCAGAAGGACAAAAGGGATGCAGCCAAGAAAACGCCACAGGAGTCGGGTGAGATGCAGGTTGTTGCTTCAGAGAGTAAACCGGTTGCTAAAGTCGACGTCCAATTTGAGTTGGAACGCAAACTCATTGAATTGTTACTTCTCTACGGAAAAGAGGAGGAAGACTTTGAGGAAATTTTGCTCGAAACCGATGAGAAAGGAGCCATTGCGTTAAAACCGGAGACCCATAAAGCCAAAGTATATGAAAAGATCTATTTGGACCTACAGGATGATGAGATCGAATTTGCGAATGACACTTTTAAAGAAGTGTATTATGCAATAATCAATAAATTGACTCAAGACACCAATTTTCAGATCAATACCTTAGTAAACGAACTTGAACCCGGACCCGCCGAAACGATCTCTCACATTCTCATGGAAGAAGAAAAGTACCAATTACACAATTGGGAGGGTAAGGATATTTATGTGAAGGAAAAAAATACCTCGATTGCTCAAGTAGTGAGTGAGACCATTTTAAATCTACGAAGATTTTTGGTTTCACAGAAGATCAATGAACTTTCCAATGAAATTAAGGATGGCGACAGTGCCGATAAAGAAACAAGACTTCAAGATATTGTAGATTACATTACCTTGAAAAAGGTTCTTTCTGAAAAATTGAACCGGGTGCTGTAATTTACCCGAATTGAAACATTCTGGACTGGTGGATAAGATCTGCCAAGTTATCCACCTTTAACTTTTTTAACAAGCGGGTCTTGTACGTGCTTACAGTTTTCTCATTAATGTTAAGTGCGTTGGCAATATCTTTATTGCGTTTGCCGCTGGATAGTAAATTCAAAACTTCGATCTCTCTGGAAGATAATTTTTTGTACCGGCTTATGGCACTCGTTTCACCCACATTACGGCTTGTAAAGGTAGACGTTAGTTCTTCATTGAGGAAGATACCGCCTTTCGCAATTTGTTTAAGAGCTTTTAAGAATACTTTAGTGGATGCAGTTTTTGGAACGTAACCGGCTGCACCGGATTTTATAGATCGCAAGGCATATATCTCTTCGGGATGTGTGGAGAAGATAAGAACGCGCATATTTGGAAACTCGGTTTTGATCCCTCGCAAGGCATTTATACCATTCAAATTAGGCATGTCGATCTCCATGATAAGAATATCTGGTTGTTCTTCTTGTAAGTTCTTATACAATTCGTCACCGTTGTTGGCTTTCCCGATGATGGTGTAGTTGCTGTTCTTTTTTAACATACAGGCGATCCCTTTCCGGGTCACTGGATGATGATCTGCAATAATGATTTTCTTCATTTTATAGTCTTTAACGATGCGAAAGACACTTAAAACAATTGCGATGCTAAAAGTGTGAGGTTTTTGTAATATTTATACTACAAATCAAAACTAAAAAAAAGTTAAACTACTTAAGATTAATTTCGTCCAACAACACGAAAACTCGTTAAATAACGGTTAACTTTTTAGAGAGGGGGGTATTTCGCAGATTGGAATGGGTTTCATTTTGTGCTGGTTGGCAGAATTGAGTCTGGTGAAGATCTCAAAAACCATTTTTTGACGTCCGGAAAAGTCACTTAATACCTTTCCTTCATCTTTCATTTTCATGGCCCACTCCAATTCGTCATAACTGGCACCAATTTGATCCTCATCGGTACGACTGTCACCAAATAAGCCGTCGGTTGGAGCTGCTTTTAAAATAGAGTCGGGGACGTTTAAATACCTTCCAAGTGTATAGACCTCGCTTTTAAGCAGATCTGCGATGGGGCTTAAGTCTACACCGCCATCACCGTATTTGGTGTAAAAACCAACCCCAAAATCCTCTACTTTGTTTCCGGTCCCGCATACCAGATAGCGATGCAGTCCTGCAAAATAGTATAAGGTTGTCATGCGTAAACGAGCGCGTGTATTGGCGAGACTAAGATCTAAATGTGTATCGTTCAGCGTGAATGGAGCTTGCTTTTTAAAACTTTCAAAGACCGGAGTGAGATCCACGCGTACGTCACTCACATTTGCAAATTGTTGTTTGAGCAAGGCAATATGCGCTTCTCCTCTCACCACTTGACTTTGCGCCTGGTGGATGGGCATTTCAACACAAAGCGTTCGCAAACCGGTTCGTGCACAAAGGCTTGAGGTTACCGCAGAATCGATACCGCCACTAATGCCTACTACGAAGCCTTCCATTTTTGCAGTCACGGCATACTGTTTTAGCCAATTTACAATGTGGTCCACTACTTTTTCTGTGTGCATTTTCTACGGTTTAATCGTTTATAATAATACCTTTGCCACACAAAAGTACGCTAAAAGTAAAATTTAAAAAAGGGAATGACGTTAAAGACAAGCCAAACCCACAGTATGATGAAATATTTCATTTTCATTGCGCTCGCCATGCCTTTTCTAGCCTGTGAAACGAAATCAGAGAAGGCAGATGAGATCGAAAAGATCCCGGTAGATCTTACCATTGTTCGATTCGACAAAACCTTCGCGAATGCTTCGGTCGCAGATCTTCCAAGTCTTAAAGCAACCTACCCGCTGTTCTTTCCGGAACAATACGCAGACAGCATTTGGGTGCAACGGATGCAAGACACACTTCAGCAGCAATTGCACAGCGAAGTAGTACAACGTTTCCCGGACAATTCAGTCTTGGAAGACGACCTCACTCCGCTTTTTCAGCATATAAAATACTATTTTCCACAGTTTGAAACACCTAAGGTCTATACCACGACATCGGATGTTGATTACCGAAACAAGGTGATCGCAACAGACAGCTTACTCATTATCGCCCTAGACACGTATTTGGGGGAAGCACATCCCTTTTATGAAGGCATTCAAAGATATACAGTAAAGAATATGAAGCCGTCTCAAATCCCTGTGGACGTTGCCGAAGCGTATGCGCAAAGGTATGTCGCACCGCCGCGAGACCGGAGCTTGCTTTCGTTTATGATCTACTACGGAAAAATTCTGTATCTCAAGGATTTGTGGTTGCCCAAGGTTTCCAATGCCGAAAAACTGGGATATACCGAAGCCGAATACCAATGGGTCGAAGACAATGAGGTCGATATGTGGCGCTATTTCGTGGAGAATGAATTATTATATAGTACCGATCCAAAGTTGCCGCCGCGCTTTATCAATCCGGCGCCATTTTCTAAATTCTATCTCGAGATCGACAACGAATCACCCGGCATGACCGGAAGATATTTAGGATGGCAGATCGTGGCATCCTATATGGAGAACAACGCGGCAAGCCTTCAGCAACTAAGCATCCTTGAGGCCGAAGAGATCTTTAAAAATTCTAAATACAAACCAAAAAAGAACTAATGGCAGTACATACTTCAGAAATAAAAATTCAAGTAGATCTTGATGAGAACAAGATTCCTGAGAATCTTCAATGGACCGCCGAAGATGGAGGGATCACTAACGAAGCGGCCAAAGCTATATTCTTGTCGGTTTGGGACCATAAGGCCAAAGAAGCGCTTCGTATAGACCTTTGGACCAAGGACATGCCGTTGGACGAAATGAAGATCTTTTTCCATCAAACCTTAACGGCCATGGCAGATACCTTTGAGCGTGCAACATCCGATGAAAAGATGAGTGCGACCATGCGGGATTTTTGCCATTATTTTGCCGAAAAACTTGAGCTGAAAAAAGAATAGGTCTAAATTGAATTAGCCCATGGAGACGTAAAGAATCCCTCTGAAACTTCAGGTTTTCTTGTGCTGAAGTTTTTGTTGCGCCATTTAGGCGCTGTGAATGGAATCGTTGATGGAATCGATATACTGAAGCAACTCATCCCGCCCTTCGGATGAAGTAGCTGAAGTGACAAAATATTGCGGCGCTTCTTCCCACGTTTCCAACAATTTCTGCAGATAAGCTTCTATATTTCTAGAGAGGGCCTTCGGTTTTAATTTATCGGCTTTGGTAAATACAATAGAAAAAGGAATTTGATTTTCGCCCATCCAGTGCATGAATTCCAGATCTATAGTTTGAGGTTCATGACGGCAATCGACGAGTACAAAGGCCGAAACCAATTGTTCTCGCTTACTAAAATAGTTCGTGATAAATTTTTGAAAGGTCTTTTTGGCTGTTTTGGAAACACGCGCATAGCCATAACCGGGAAGATCGACCAAATACCAGTTCTTGTTGACTAGAAAATGATTGATCAACTGGGTTTTCCCGGGACGTCCGCTCGTTTTGGCCAAACTTTTTCGTTGCATCAACATGTTGATCAACGACGATTTCCCAACATTAGAGCGACCAATAAAGGCATATTCGGGCAGGCGGTCTTTAGGACATTTAGCAACATCGCTGTTGCTCATTACAAATTCTGCCGATTTGATCTGCATGCTCTAATTTTTACGTTCTTAATTAAAGTAGAAATATCCTAACGGATCAATTCTAAAAATTGCGCTCTTGAAGCCAAGCAAAAAGAAGCTCATTGAATGTTTCCGGATGTTCCATCATAGCGGCATGACCACATTTGGCGATCCAAAAAAGATCGGAGTCCGGAAGCAAATCATGAAATTCCTTGGCAACTTCCGGTGGGGTAACATTGTCATCCTCACCCCAAATGATACAGGTGGGTGTGCTCATGTGAGGTAGGTCTTTGGACATGTTGTGACGAATAGCGCTTTTAGCAATGGCTAGGGTTCTAATTAATTTGTTGCGGTCGTTCACAGTGGCGTACACCTCGTCTACAATCTCTTTCGTCGCAACCTTAGGGTCATAGAATACATTTTCGGCCTTTTTCTGGATGTAATCGTAGTCACCTCGCTTAGGATAACTCTCGCCCATGGCACTTTCGTACAAACCCGAACTACCTGTGATGACGAGGGCTTTTATCTTTTCGGGATATAGTTTTGCGCACAGCAAACCAATATGTCCACCCAACGAATTTCCCAACAAGATCACATCTTTGAATCCTTTATGGTCAATGAATTCTGAAACGTATTTAGCAAAATTCTTTACGTTCGTCTTTAAAAGGGACATCTTGTAGATGGGTAATTCGGGGATCAATACCTTATATCCTTTCGGTGGGAAAAATTGGGTCACCCCGTCAAAATTACTTAGCCCTCCCATAAGTCCGTGAAGCACAATGATTGGGGTTCCTTCGCCCAATTCTAAGTAATTAAATTTTCCTTCTTTCTTTAGCTGGTTCGTCATTGTGGTTAATGCAATTAACAAAGGCAAAAGTACACAAATTTATTTCACTGATTCAATTTATAATTCCCTGCTCACATTTCCTCACACACCCTTTAAATAGATTTGGAGTGGTAAAACTTATCAACAATGTGGTAAATTGTGGTAAATTGTGGGAAAAGTTCTCTATATTTGAATTTAAAATTTTGTTAAAGAACACCTCTCATGGTCAATCTTATAGGGACATACGAGTGTAAAGCCGACGTGAAAGGAAGGCTTATGGTGCCTGCTCCATTGAAGAAGCAGCTCACCCCTGTAATGACTGAGGGATTTGTAATTAAGCGAGCGGTTTTTCAACCGTGCCTTGAAATGTATCCCATGAACGAATGGAATGCATTAATGCAAAAGATGGGTGAGCTCAATCGATTCAACCGTAAGAACAACGATTTTATAAGAAGGTTTACTGCCGGTGTAAAAACTGTAGAACTGGATGCTACCGGCCGACTTCTTATCCCAAAGGATTTGTTGTCATTTGCGGGAATCACTAAAGAAATTGTCATCTCTACTGCGATCAACATTGTGGAGATATGGGATAAAGAAAAGTACGAACAAGCCATTGACGACGCTGCCAACGATTTTGCAGATCTGGCTGAAGAAGTAATGGGAGATGCAAGCGATGCTGCTCATGGAATATCATAAACCGGTATTATTAAAAGAAACGGTTGACGGTTTGAACATCCGCCCCAACGGGGTCTATGTGGATGTAACTTTTGGCGGCGGCGGTCACTCCAGAGAAATTCTTTCGCGACTGGATGAAAACGGAACTTTGATCGCGTTCGATCAAGATAAAGACGCGCTTGAGAATGCTATCGACGACCCGAGATTTTTATTGATCAATCAGAATTTCAGGTTTCTCAAGCGCTTCTTACGTTTTCATGGCTACAAGCAAGTCGATGGTATTTTAGGGGACTTTGGAGTCTCTTCCCATCAATTCGATGTAGCCGAACGAGGGTTCTCTACACGATTTGAGGCCAATTTGGATATGCGTATGGACCAGAATAGTGCATTTTCGGCGTACGATGTGGTCAATAAATATGAGGAGGCTCAATTGCGAAGCGTCTTATTCCAATATGGCGAATTGCGAGCGGCTCCCGGAATGGCACGAGTGATCGTGGCAGCCAGGGCCAAAGAGCCCATAAAGACCAGTGAGCAGTTGAAGCAGGCTTTAGGGCGGTTTCTTCCAAAGCATAAAGAGAACAAGATCCTCGCGCAGATCTATCAAGCGATTCGCATTGAGGTTAACCAGGAGCTGGAAGCTCTAAAAGAATTTTTATTACAAACGCAAGAAGTACTTCGTCCGGGAGGTCGTCTTAGTTTAATAAGCTATCACTCCTTGGAAGATCGATTGGTAAAACGATTCATTCGGAATGGATTGTTTGAAGGAGAGCCGGAGAAGGATGTCTTCGGAAGGGTGGAAGTACCCTTCAAAGCAGTAGGAAAGTTTAGTATTCCTTGCAAAGCAGAAATAGAAATGAACAACCGCGCTCGAAGTGCCAAGCTTCGTGTTGCAGAAAAACTTTAATAACCAAGGAACAAGCGTAACGGCTAAACAGATGAAGAAGAGCTTTTACAATATCATGAAAGGAAAATTCTTAATAAGTGATGATGCTTTTAAGAACTGGCGCTTTATCATCTTCCTGTCGGTGTTGGCGCTAATCATGATCGCAAGCTCCCATAGTGCCGATAAAAAAGTGCATCGAATTGCGCAACTCAACAACGAGGTAAAGGAGTTAAAAAGTGAATATGTTGATGTGCGCATGCGACTCATGCAAACAAAGATGGAAAGCAAGATCATAGCGGCGATGGCCCGACGGGGACTACAACCTTCGGTCACGCCTCCGCAAAAGATCAAGATAACAACAAAAAAGTAACGCGGTGGCCATTGAGGAAAAGAACATATTGAACCGCTTGTATTTTGTCGCCGGATGTATGTTCGTCTTTGCGATAGCTGTTACTGTGAATTTGATCAAAATTCAATTTGTGGAAGGGGAGAAGTACAGAGATCTTGCGCTCAAGAACACCACAAAGAACTTTACGATCCCGGCAAATCGGGGAAATGTATATGCAGATGACGGCAGTCTGTTGGCAACATCGGTACCTAAATACGATATCCGTTTTGACGCCGTGACTGTGTCTCCCGAAAACTTCAAAGAACACCTAGTGCCGCTTTCCAAAGAACTTTCCAAGATGTTTGGCAAGCCTGCTTCATTCTATCAAAACAGTTTCCGGAAAGCACGCGCCAACAAGAACCGATACATGTTGGTTGCAAAGAATCTGGGGTATTCAGACTATATACGTGTTAAAAAAATGCCTCTGTTCCGTTTGGGGCCCTACAAAGGAGGGATCATAGTAGAACAGCGCACGGTACGGGAGCATCCCATAGGGAAAATCGCTCAACGTACTGTCGGGGATGAAGCGTATGACAGACCGGGATACTATGCGGTGGGTCTGGAAGGAGCATTTCATGAATTATTAAAAGGCAAGGAAGGACACCGATTAAAACAAAAGATCGCTAAAGGACAATGGAAGCCTGTGTACGACGATAATGAGGTGGAGCCACAGGATGGTTTCGATATCGTATCTACCATTAATGTGAACATTCAGGATATTGCACATCATGCTCTTTTAAAGCAATTGGAATATTACGAAGCCGAGCACGGAACGGTGATCGTAATGGAAGTGGCGACCGGTGAGATTAAAGCGGTCTCCAATTTAGGTCGGACCAAGGATGGTACGTATTACGAGAAATTGAATTACGCTATTGGCGAATCGCACGAACCCGGCTCTACATTCAAGGTGATGGCACTCATGGCTGCGTTGGAAGATAAAGTGATCGACACGTCTACTGTTGTAGATACCAAGGAGGGTGTAAAAAGTTTCTATGGTAGAAAGATTTATGATTCGCATCGCGGAGGCTTCGGAAAGATTTCTGCAGCCAAAGCATTAGAGGTCTCTTCCAACATTGGTTTAGCGACCATTATTGATGAGCACTATGCCGCCAATCCGAAAAAATTGATCGATCGCTTTAAAAATTGGCATCTTACAGAAAAAACGGGCGTTGCTATAAAGGGAGAAGGAGAGCCCTTTATTCCGGAACCCGGTCACAGCAAATGGTCTAAGAATGCCCTGCCATCTATTTCTTACGGATACAACCTTCGGCTCACCCCACTACAAACCTTGAATTTTTACAACACCATTGCCAATAACGGTGTCATGGTAAAACCTCGCTTCATCAAGGAAGTCCGCGCTTGGAATCGGAAAGTGGAAAGCTACGATACCAAAGTGATCGATTCCAAGATCTGTTCAGACGAAACCTTGAAAAAGATCCAAGAGATCCTTAAAAATGTAGTGAAGCGTGGTACGGGTAAATCCTTGTATTCGCCTCATTTCTCTATGGCAGGAAAAACAGGGACCGCACAAACGGAATATTGGATGGACGATTGGCGCGAGAACCGACGGTATGTTTCTTCCTTCGCGGGCTATTTTCCGGCTGAAAAACCAAAATACTCCTGCATTGTAGTGATACATAAACCCAGCATTAAAAAGGGGTATTACGGGGCAGATGTCTCGGGGCCGGTCTTTCAGCGTATTGCGCAAAAGATCTTTACAGATGCTCCAACGGTGGCAGAGATAGCTAGTATCGATACTTCAGATCCTGCCATAACCAAAGATTTTGAGAACTACTATGCCAAGGTGCAGACCCGACACGAGAAAATTCCCAATGTAAAAGGAATGGCCGGAATGGATGCTGTATCTCTTTTGGAAAATCTAGGGTTGAAAGTAAAAATTGAGGGCAATGGTACCGTGACCTCACAATCGATAGAACCGGGAGAGCTTTTGAAACAAGGCACACAAATACTATTAAAATTATCGTGATACTGCTTAAAGACATACTCTATAAGGTAACGATCGAAAAAGTGATCGGGAATACCTCTGTGGCAGTCACGAATCTTGAATTCGACTCTAGGAATATAGGGCTGAACGATGTGTTCGTGGCGGTACGGGGGACTCAAACCGATGGGCATGATTTTATAAAAATGGCAACCAATAAGGGAGCGATCGCTATTATTTGTGAAGTCCTTCCGGACATGATCATTAATGGGATCACATACGTGCAGGTAGTGGACGCGCAACGGGCACTGGCTTTAATGGCTGCTAATTACTACGAGAATCCTTCCGAAGCAATTAAACTAATTGGCGTTACGGGCACCAACGGCAAAACAACGGTAAGCTCATTATTATATAATCTTTTTAAAGCAGCGGGTTATGAAGTAGGATTGCTGTCAACTGTGAGGATTATGGTGGGGAATGAGGAGCACAAGGCTACCCATACGACCCCCGATTCTTTAACGATCAATAAGTATTTGCGCGACATGGTTGATGCAGGTGTCACATATTGTTTTATGGAAGTGAGCTCCCATGGGATCCATCAAAAGCGTACAGAAGGACTTCATTTTGCCGGAGGTATCTTCACTAATCTGTCGCATGATCATTTGGATTATCACAAGGATTTTGCCGAGTACAGGGATGTTAAAAAGAAGTTTTTTGACCAGCTTCCGAAGACAGCATTCGCACTGGTCAATACCGACGATAAGAATGGTCCGGTGATGCTTCAAAACACACGAGCTAAAAAATACACATACGCGCTCAAGTCGTATGCAGACTATAAAGTTCAAATTTTAGAGAATCAATTTACAGGATTGCTTCTGAAGATAAACAACAGCGAGTTATGGGTAAAACTCATAGGTTCCTTCAATGCCTATAACATGCTGGCCATCTACGCAACAGCTGATCTTTTAGGGTTAGAAACACTGGAGATCCTTCAGTTAATGAGCACACTGGAAAGTGTCGATGGCCGCTTCCAATATCGTGTGTCACCTACCAACATTACCAGCATTGTGGATTACGCGCATACACCGGACGCATTGCAGAATGTATTAGAAACAATCAATAGTATACGAACCGGGAACGAAGAACTCATCACCGTTGTGGGATGTGGTGGAGACCGTGATACGCAAAAACGACCCAAGATGGGGCAGATAGCAGCCGCCCTGAGTACCAAGGTCATTTTTACCAACGATAATCCTAGAAGTGAAGACCCAGACACTATTATAAAGCAGATCGAAGCAGGAGTATCGCCGGAACACTATAAGAAAATAATTTCCATTACAGACAGGAAACAGGCTATTAAAACGGCTTGCCAACTAGCAAAAGACGGAGATATCATTCTCGTAGCCGGGAAGGGACATGAGACCTATCAGGAGATCAAAGGAGAGCGTTTCGATTTTGACGATTTTAAAATAGTGAACGAATATATCAATGCCCTAAATAAGTAGATCATGCTGTATTATTTGTTTGAATATTTAGAAAGAACCTACCAACTACCGGGGGCCGGACTGTTTCAGTTCATCACTTTTCGGGCAGCATTGGCGGTGATTCTTTCCTTATTTATCGCAGCCGTCTACGGTAAGAAGATCATAAATTACTTGCGACGCAAGCAGATGGGTGAGACCATACGCGATCTTGGGTTGGAGGGGCAGAGTGAAAAGGCGGGGACGCCTACCATGGGAGGGATCATTATTATTTTGGCGACGGTTGTGCCTGTGTTGCTTTTTGCACGCCTAGAGAATATCTATGTGATCTTATTGCTCATAACGACGCTTTGGATGGGAACGATTGGTTTTATAGATGACTATCTAAAAAAATTCAAGAACGATAAAGCAGGTCTCGCAGGACGGTATAAGGTTGTAGGGCAAGTAGGTTTGGGAATTATTGTCGGGGCGACTATGTTCTTCCATCCGGATATCACCGTAAAGCGGGAAAAAGTCAATCCGGTGAACAGCACCGAATCCATCACTCAAAATTCTCCGCGGGAGTTCTATGATTCCGAAAAGACATTATTGACCACAATCCCTTTTGTAAAAGAAAATGAGTTTAATTACGAACGTCTTATCGCCTGGGCGGGACCGGATTATACGAAATATGCTTGGATCATTTTTATACCCATCGTGATTTTTATTATCACTGCAGTATCGAATGGAGCCAACCTCACCGATGGGATCGATGGTCTTGCCGCCGGAAGTTCGGCCATCATTGCATTAACTCTTGCCATTTTTGCATGGGTCTCCGGAAATGTAATTTTTTCAGACTATCTCAACATCATGTACCTCCCCAATACAGGAGAGCTTACCATTTTTATAACAGCTTTCGTTGGGGCACTCATTGGTTTTCTTTGGTACAACGCCTATCCGGCTCAGGTCTTTATGGGAGATACAGGCAGTTTGACCATAGGGGGTATTATTGCGGTGATCGCTATCGCAATTCGCAAAGAGTGGCTTATTCCTATTCTATGTGGGATCTTTTTAATGGAGAACCTCTCGGTGGTGTTACAGGTAAGCTGGTTCAAGTATACAAAGAAGAAGTTTGGTGAAGGTCGACGCATTTTTAGGATGTCGCCGCTACACCACCATTATCAAATAAAAGGGTTTCACGAAAGTAAGATCGTAACACGATTTTGGATCGTTGGAATTTTTCTGGCCATTCTTACCATCGTTACATTAAAAATAAGATAAGGGTGGCAGATAGATTGGTCATATTGGGTGCAGGAGAAAGTGGGGTAGGAACCGCCATTTTAGGAAAGAAGAAGGGGTTTGAGGTGTTTGTTTCAGACTTCGGAAAAATTAAGGACAAATACAAACAAGTTCTTTTACATCATGAGATCGAATGGGAAGAAGGAGGTCACACCGAAGCTACATTACTTTCAGCAACGATAGTAATGAAAAGTCCGGGTATCAAGGATGCCGCTCCTATAGTACTAACACTGAGGGAAAAAGGCATTCCTGTAATTTCTGAAATAGAGTTTGCTGCTGCTTACACTGAAGCTACCATCGTAGGAATTACCGGAAGCAACGGAAAGACCACGACAGCAACGCTTACCTACCAATTACTTAAGGACGGGGGGCTAAACGTTGCTTTAGGAGGAAATATAGGAAAGAGTTTTGCCGAACAGGTAGCCGAAGATAAATATGCACATTTTGTCTTGGAATTAAGCAGTTTCCAGTTGGACGGGATCGTAAAGTTTCATCCGCACATTGCAGTGCTTACAAATTTAAGTCCGGACCATTTGGACCGATATGATTACAAATATGAAAATTATATCGCTGCCAAATTCCGAATCGCAATGAATCAGACCGCCGATGATTATTTTATTTACGATGCCGATGATGAAGAAATAGCAAAGTGGCTAGCCACGCACCCCATACGATCTAAAAAGATACCTTTTTCAGTAAGAAAGGAACTCGAAGAAGGAGCATACATAAAAAATAAACAAATAATACTAACAATAGATAATACCAATCTCACTATGCCAATTGCAACATTAGGATTACAAGGTCAACATAATATCAAGAACGCTATGGCGGCGTCTACGGTAGCAACGCTGCTAAAAATTAGAAAAGCCACGATTCGGGAAAGCTTAGAAAGTTTTCAAGGGGTGGAACATCGTTTGGAAAAAGTACTTCGAATCAACAAGGTACTTTATATTAATGATTCAAAAGCTACCAATGTCAACGCTACTTTTTACGCGTTGGACAGTATGGAAACGCCTACCGTATGGATCGTTGGCGGTGAAGATAAAGGAAATGACTATAGTGAATTGCTACCCTTGGTCAACGAAAAAGTGAAAGCGATCATCTGCTTAGGAGTAGATAACGAAAAGATCGTTAATGCATTTGGGAATGTTGTAGATGTTATGGTGGAAACTCAGTCGATGCAGGATGCAGTGCAGATAGCCTATCGAATGGCAGACAGAGGAGAGACTGTCCTGCTTTCTCCTGCTTGCGCCAGTTTTGACCTTTTTGAGAATTACGAGGACCGTGGTAGACAATTTAAAGAGGCTGTTCGAAACCTATAGGATGAAATAATGCGTGCTATTTTTCAACATATTCAAGGAGATAAAGCAATCTGGGCAGTTGTAGGACTGCTGGCGCTCTTTTCCTTCTTGCCTGTGTATAGTGCCAGTAGTAATTTGGCCTATTTGTATGGCGATGGAAGCACACTTCCGTATCTGCTGAAGCATTTTGCGCACTTACTTTTAGGTTTTGCCATCCTTTACGGAGTGCACAAGATTCCCTATCATTATTTCAGAGGGCTTTCGATCATCGCACTGCCAATTGTTATTATTTTGCTATTGATCACCTTATCTGAAGGCACGACCGTAGAAGGAGCCAATGCGAGTAGATGGATACGCGTACCTTTTGTGGGGGTTACGTTTCAAACATCGACATTGGCATCTGTCGTATTACTCACCTATGTGGCCCGCTATCTTTCTCGAATTAAAGATAAGGCAATTACTTTTAAAGAGACCATAGTGCCGCTGTGGCTCCCGGTCTTTATTGTGTTAGCCTTGATATTACCTGCCAATCTTTCAACAACCGCAATTCTTTTCAGTATGGTGGTGATGCTGGTCTTTGTGGGGGGCTATCCTATTAAATACTTAGGCATTATTTTGGGAGCGGGACTGTTGTTTCTCACCTTGTTCATTACTACTGCAAAAGCCTTTCCTACGTTATTTCCCAATCGTGTGGATACTTGGATGAGTCGTATTGATAATTTCACCAACGGGGAAGACACGGAAGCCGATTACCAAATTGAAAAGGCGAAGATAGCCATCGCTTCGGGCGGTGTGACCGGTTTAGGACCTGGTAAAAGCATACAGAAGAACTTTTTACCTCAATCTTCTTCCGATTTCATCTATGCGATTATTGTAGAAGAATTTGGAATACTTGGAGCACTTTTTCTCATGTCATTGTATCTGTTTCTCTTGTTCAGACTCGTGATCGTCGCATATAAGGCCGAGTCGGTCTTCGGGAAATTATTGGTGATAGGAGTGGGACTGCCTATTGTGTTTCAAGCCCTTATCAATATGGGAGTTGCAGTCGAATTGTTTCCGGTCACAGGAAAGACCCTTCCGCTTATAAGCAGCGGTGGAACTGCGATCTGGATGACGTGTTTGGCATTAGGGATGGTGCTAAGTGTAAGTGCTAAGCGAGAAGTGGTTAAAAAAGAAGAACAAGAAGAGAACCCTTTAGATATATTGAGTGAAGCCCTATAGATTCATCATAAGTGGAGGAGGAACCGGAGGTCATATCTACCCGGCCATAGCGATTGCGAACGAATTGCGCATCCGCTATCCGGAAGCCGAATTTCTTTTTGTTGGTGCTAAGGACAGAATGGAAATGCAAAAAGTGCCTCAGGCAGGCTATCCTATTGAAGGGCTCTGGATCTCCGGATTGCAGCGAAATTTGACTGTTAAGAATCTTTTATTTCCCCTAAAGCTGGCTTCTAGCCTTATAAGGGCTCGAAGCATTCTGAAAAAATTTAAACCTAACGTTGCTATAGGGACCGGAGGTTATGCCAGTGCACCCTTGCTTCGAGTTGCATCCATGAGAAGAATTCCTTGTTTGATCCAAGAGCAGAACAGTCATGCCGGGATCACCAACAAATGGTTGGGCAGTAAGGTGGAACGCATTTGTGTGGCTTATGAGGGAATGGATGCATTCTTCCCTTCAGAAAAAATAATCCTTACCGGCAACCCGGTACGGCAGGACCTGCTTGCGGTGGGATCAAAACGTGCCGAAGCTCAGACTTTTTTTAAGTTGGACGCTGCAAAGAAAACATTACTTGTGTTAGGCGGTAGTCTCGGTGCCAAGCGCATTAATGAATTGATCGCTACCTCGCTTCCCTTTTTCGAGCGTCATGACCTGCAAGTGATCTGGCAGTGTGGAGCGCATTATGAAACGACCTACAAAGACGAAGGCACCCGGTTGGTTCAAGTACATGCGTATTTGAACCGTATGGACTTGGCCTATGCTGCGGCCGATATCATTATATCGCGAGCAGGCGCCTTATCGGTTTCTGAGTTATGTCTTGTAGGAAAACCTGTATTATTCATTCCCTCGCCTAACGTGGCAGAAGATCACCAAACAAAGAACGCGATGGCAATTTCAGAAAAAAATGCAGCGTTAGTATTAAAGGAGAGTGAGCTAAACGATAAGTTCGAAGCAGAATTTTCAGCGCTTTTGGAGTCGGAAACTACCCGCAAGCTTCTTTCGGAAAATATCAAGGAACTGGCAAAGCCTAACGCGACTCAAGAGATCGTTGCAGAGATCGAAAAACTATTAAATAACGCGCCATGAAAGAGATGAAGGACATAGAGGCCCTATATTTCGTGGGTATTGGAGGCATCGGGATGAGTGCCTTGGCGCGCTATTGTAAATTATTGGGCAAAACTGTGTCGGGATACGATAAAACACCTACCGATCTTACCGCAGCGTTGATGGACGAAGGTATTGATGTGACGTATGTAGATGCCGTTAGTGAAATTCCTGAAGCATTTCAGAATAAAGAAAAAACACTAATCGTCTATACCCCGGCAATCCCGGGCTCAAGTCGACTTTTGCATTATTTTACTTCGGAAGGGTATACAGTGGTGAAACGCTCGTCCCTTCTTGGTGCGGTCACAGAGAACTCTTTGTGTCTTGCGGTGGCCGGTACACACGGAAAAACAACAACATCGGCGATCTTAGGGCATCTTTTGGCTGCGTGTGACATGCCCGTCACGGCTTTTCTTGGGGGTATTGCCGAAAATTACGGCAGTAATTTTATAAGTAACGGGACAGCGATCACAGTAGTGGAAGCCGATGAGTTTGATCGTTCGTTCCTCACACTTCGACCCGATATTGCTTGTGTCACATCGATGGACGCGGATCATTTGGATATTTACGGTAATTCTGAAACCATTGAAGAAGCATTTAAAAGTTTTGCCGCATTGCTTCCCGATACTACTAATTTGTTGTTCCGAAAAGGCTTACCGCTGAAAGGGCAAACCGTAGCAGTGGGGGAGACAGCAGATTTTGAAGCGCAAAACATTCGAATCGAAGATGGAAGTTATCGTTTCGACCTGAAGACACCCAATACAATACTACGAGATCTTGTTTTTAATCTGCCCGGACATCATAACCTACACAATGCTGTAACTGCTTTGGGCATGGCCATTCTTTCCGGTATCCCAACACCCGGCCTGCCCAAAGCTTTACAAAACTTCAAAGGCGTGCAAAGACGCTTTTCTTATAAGATAAAACGTGAGGACTTGGTACTCATTGATGATTATGCGCACCATCCCACTGAGATCGATGCATTACATCAGGCTGTGGAAGAAATGTATCCGCAGGATAGGAAATTGATCGTTTTTCAGCCCCACTTATTCAGCAGGACCAAAGATTTTGCTTCGGGATTTGCACAAAGCCTTTCTAAGTTTGATGAGATCTTACTACTCGATATTTATCCGGCGCGGGAAGAACCTATGGAGGGAATTACGTCTGAATGGTTGCTTGGTCAAATTACCGCATCGAACAAACAACTTATTACTAAAGAAGAATTGGTCCATAAGATACAGGCATCGCATTGCCGCATTAAAATGCTTGTAGGTGCGGGCGATATTGGAGCCGAAGTAGGAAAAATCACAAAAATATTGAGTCATGAAAGTTAATTGGGGACTTATCAAATTTGTGGTTGTAAGTGGACTCGTCGTCTTCTTGTTCAGTTTTTCAAAAAGCAGAAACGAAAACAGGAAATTGACAGAGATAAAAATTGAATTTATAGATGAGAACGACCCTTTTATCACAGTAAACACGGTTAATAAATTGTTAATACAAAATAAGGACAGCGTTACGAGTATCGATAAAGAAACTTTAGTTTTGAAAGAGATGGAAGATAGGCTGCTGAAAAACCCTATGATCCGTGATGCCGAGGTATTTGTAACTGTAGACGGGGTGTTGGGGGCGAAAATTGAACAACGCGAGCCCATTGGAAGAGTTGCTGCTTCGCCACATTTTTATTTGGATAGTGACGGAAAAAAGATGCCTTTGTCATCGGTTTATGCAGCCAGAGTGCCCTTGATCACCGGAACATCGGTATCGGATTTTTCAGAAGTAACGCCCCTGCTTCTAAAAATTAAGGAAGATCCTTTTATGAAGAGTAGTGTCGTGGGGGTCCATGTACACAGTAACGGGACCGTCGATCTGAGATTGCGAAAACACGATTGTAAGGTGTTGTTTGGGAAACCAACGGCAATCGAGAAGAAATTTCAGAATTTCAAGGCATTTTATAAGAAAACGAAACAGGACAGTACGCTATCGAACTACGGTTTGGTGAATTTACAATTTGAGAATCAAGTGGTAGCCACAAAAAAATAAGGGAATGGAAAACGACAACATAGCTGTAGGTTTAGATATTGGAACTACCAAGATTGTTGCCATGATTGGTAGGGAGAATGAATATGGAAAAATGGAGATTCTGGGCATTGGTAAATCCAAAAGCCTTGGCGTCCATCGCGGTGTTGTAAATAACATAACCCAAACCATTCAGTCCATTCAACAAGCCGTGCAAGATGCCGAAACATCTTCGGGGATCAAGATCAAAGAAGTTGTGGTGGGTATTGCAGGACAACACATTCGAAGCCTGCAGCACAGTGATTATATTACAAGAACCAATAGTGACGAAGTGATCGATGAAGGGGATATCGATCGCCTGTGCAATCAAGTGCATAAATTGGTGATGCTGCCCGGAGAAGAGATTATTCATGTATTGCCACAGGATTTTAAGGTAGACGGACAGGCAGAAATCAAGGAGCCCATTGGTATGTACGGAGGTCGTTTGGAAGCTAATTTTCACGTGGTCGTAGGGCAAGTCTCTTCCATTCGCAACATTGGAAGGTGTGTAAAAAGCTCCGGATTGGAATTATCAGGCATAACCCTGGAGCCTTTGGCTTCTGCAAATGCTGTGTTGAGTCAAGAAGAGAAAGAAGCCGGAGTAGCATTGATCGATATTGGTGGAGGCACCACAGACTTAGCCATCTTTAAAGATGGCATCATACGTCACACAGCGGTCATTCCTTTTGGGGGCAACGTGATTACTGAAGACATCAAAGAAGGCTGCTCCATCATAGAAAAACAAGCAGAGCTGTTAAAGATAAAGTTTGGTTCGGCGTGGCCTGGTGAAAATAAAGATAATGAAATTGTTTCCATTCCGGGATTACGGGGTCGAGAGCCAAAAGAGATCACGTTGAAGAACCTCTCAAAGATCATCCATGCTCGGGTCGTGGAGATCATTGAACAGGTGTACTTAGAGATCAAGAACTACGGCCATGAAGAACAAAAGAAGAAATTAATAGCTGGTATTGTATTGACAGGTGGTGGTGCGCAACTACAGCATATCAAGCAATTGGTGGAGTACATCACCGGAATGGATACTCGAATTGGATATCCCAATGAGCACTTGGCAGGGGATACAGACAGTGAAACGACCAGTCCTATGTATGCCACAGCGGTTGGATTGGTGTTGAACAGCTTGAAAAGCAAACCAAAATTTAAACAAGCAACGTCTTTTTCTACCATGGAAGCCTCTCAGGAGACTCCCGAGGACCAGAACATGGACGAAGAAGAAATTGAAGAGACACCAAAAGAGCGGAAACGCTTTTTTGATAAATGGGCTGAGAAGTTTAAGGAATTCTTAGACAACGCAGAATAAACCCAATTAAAATGAAATTAAAAACCTCACAAAATTAAGTATATGAGCAGCAACACAGAATTTGACAACATTTCTTTTGATCTGCCAAAAAACCAATCCAACGTGATAAAGGTCATTGGCGTGGGAGGTGGCGGAAGTAATGCCATCAACCACATGTTTAGCCAGGGTATCAAGGGCGTGGATTTCGTTATTTGCAACACCGATGCCCAAGCACTCGAAAATAGTCCTGTACCTGTAAAGATCCAACTTGGCGTGTCTTTAACCGAAGGGCTGGGAGCAGGCGCCAACCCAAAGATCGGTGAGCAATCGGCTGTGGAAAGCCTTGAAGAGATCAAGAACATGCTTGCTACCAATACCAAAATGATCTTTATTACCGCAGGGATGGGCGGTGGTACCGGTACCGGTGCTGCGCCTATCATCGCTAAAATGGCCAAGGAATTAGACATCCTAACCGTTGGGATCGTCACAATCCCTTTTCAGTTTGAGGGGAAGATACGCAACGATCAGGCACAGATAGGTGTGGAGAATTTGCGTCAGAATGTAGATTCGTTGGTTGTGATAAATAACAATAAATTACGTGAGGTGTATGGAAACTTGGGTTTTAAAGCCGGTTTTTCCAAAGCCGATGAAGTATTGGCCACGGCTGCCCGAGGAATTGCCGAGGTCATTACCCATCACTACACGCAAAACATAGATTTACGGGATGCGAAAACCGTACTTTCAAACAGCGGTACTGCCATCATGGGAAGTGCCAATGCGATAGGAGAGAACAGAGCACACGTAGCCATTAGTAAAGCTCTAGACTCGCCCTTGTTGAATGATAATAAGATTCGAGGCGCAAAGAATGTGCTGTTGTTAATCGTTTCAGGAAGCGAGGAAATCACGATTGACGAGATAGGAGAAATTAGTGATTATATACAAGATGAGGCAGGTCACAGTGCTAATATCATCATGGGGGTTGGGGAAGATGAAACCTTAGACGGCGCGATCTCTATTACCGTGATCGCCACAGGATTCAACGCCGAGCAACAACATGAGATCGTGAATACCGAATCCAAGAAGATTATCCATACGTTGGAAGAAGAGCAACGCGCAGAGCAAGTATTAACTACCAAGCCTTCGGCAGGACCTGTAGAATTGCCGAAACAAGGAAATGCCAAGCCTAGTGCAGCACCTTCGGAAAAAGCACCCATTATAAAGCATACTTTGTTTGAAGCGGAAGAAGAAACGCCCAAACCACAAATGAGCCTTCCTTTTGACGGTTACATTAAGACTTCAGAATTGATTAAGAATATTGACGTTCAATATGAAGCGATCGATATCCATCATTTGGCAGAGTTCGAGCAAATCCTTATCAACGAGATTGATGTGAACGATTTTGTGATCGTTGAACCAAAACCTAGAGAAGAAGTACGTAAGCCGATTGTTTCTGAAAAAGCTTCAGAAGAAGAATATACCTATACAAAACCGAAGCAAACTTCCGAAGCAGATGAGCAAATGCTCATGTTCGACCTTCCATTGCACAGCTCCGAAGGTGAGACTGAAAAGAAACAGAAGAAAGAAGAAGAGGCTGAGGTTGCCACTTCACGGGTGGAAGAGATCGAAGTAAAGGACCACGTGGAGATCATTCCGGTAACTGAAGTGTCCGGTGAAGGGATCAAACGATACAGTTTAGATGATTACCAGGAGGTTGAAAACATGCTTAATGAAGCAAAACCCGCTGCGAAAGGTACAGAGACTCTTGAAGAAGAAGAGATTGTTTTCGAGAAAAAGACAGTTGCAGCTCCCGAAGCTCCCGCAACCGATTTGGACGAGCCTGCCGACCCGATGAACTCTCCTATTTCTAAAATATTGAGAGATCGATCTGAAGAGCGTAAGAAGAAGATGAAGGAGTTCAATTATAAGTTTAGAAACAGTGCCTCGAAAATTGAGGATATTGAAAAACAACCTGCCTATAAGCGAATGGGTATTGATTTGGATGAAACTTCCGACTCAAAAGTAAGTATCTCACGAACGTCTGTAAATACGGATGATGACGATATTGAATTGCGATCCAATAACTCTTTCCTTCACGATAATGTAGACTAGAAGTCTTGTAAAAATATCTATATAGTTCAATTGCTGTAACACGACGAAATCCGGATGTTTTTTTAAAACATTCGGATTTTTTTAGGGCAGAACTTCTTTTTCAGAAACCATAGAATTACTATCTTCGCACTCTATTTAAAAAGTGTTATGAGTTTACAGCAACAGGTTATGGACGCCATGAAGAAGGCGATGAAAGAAAAGGATACTGTTGCGCTTCAAGCACTGCGTGCTGTAAAGTCGGGGATTTTATTAGCCCAAACTGAAAGTGGCGCAAAGGAAAGTATTTCTGATGCTGATGAGCTGAAACTACTTCAAAAGCTGGTAAAACAACGAAAAGACAGTGCTGCCATCTATATGGAGCAAGGGCGCGCCGATCTTGCCGAGCCTGAATTGGCAGAGGCAGCTGTGATCGAACAGTTTTTACCTGAGCAACTTAGTGAAGAAGAAGTGGCAAAAATAGTGAATGAGATCATCGCTCAAACCGGGGCGACCTCGATGAAAGACATGGGTAAGGTAATGGGTATGGCGAACAGTCAACTGGCAGGAAAGGCAGACGGAAAAACCATTTCGACAGTAGTAAAAAAAAGATTGTCATAAAGTATAAGGCCGCGTGGCGCAACTGAATAGCGCATCAGATTTCGGCTCTGAGGGTTGGGGGTTTGAATCCCTCCGCGGTCACTACAAGCACAAAGTTCTGCAATGAAAATTGCAGAACTTTTTGTTTTCGGAAGAAAACGAAGCTTGCTTCAGTTTTGGAGAGAAAACAAAAAGTGCAAGGCGAATGCCTTGCGAACTTTGTATTTGCAAAGGGGAGTGTTTTTTGGGATCTGTAATCCCTTGTTGCTTCAGTTTTGGAGAGAAAACAAAAAGTGCAAGGCGAATGCCTTGCGAACATTGTATTTGCAAAGGGGAGTGTTTTTTGGGATCTGTAATCCGTGTTTGATGCTGCTTTTTATTTCAGAAAACAAAATTCGTTGCATGAGTTCCACGCGTAAGACAATGGACAGGTGCACCAAGGTGGGATACTGTTTTTTAGAGGTATTTTGTTACAAAAAATGCGTTTTGAGATACTGCGTTTAAACCCTAAGAGGTATTTTTAAACCGAAATAATTGGTAGGATCACCTCGTATGGGTTTTAGTTAGTTTACAGGTGACTTTTACGGTTATTTTAAAAAATTCAATCAATTTGGTAGACTTGAATTTTTTTGTTTCATTGGTTGTAAGCCAAAGCCTCTTTGCTTTTGCAAAGAGGCTTTTTTTATTTGCTTCGCAGCAGATTGCGATTTTTTTGCCTAAATTCTGAAGGCGTAATACCGTACTGCTCTTTGAATACTTTAGAGAAATAACTTTTACTTGACAATCCAATTTTCTCTACAATTTCTGAAATGTTTAATTGCGTTGAAATGAGCAGGTGTTTCGCTAAACCAAGACGACTTTTTTGAATATAGCTATTCACCGTACTACCATACAAATACTTGAAACCTTCTTGTAATTTGTTAACATTGAGTCCAATCTCTTCGGCCAATGAATCAATGGTTTCGGGTTGTGAGAGATTCATGTCGATTTTCCCTGCTACCTTCTCGATCAAATTAATCTCATGCTCTCGTAAGAGGGAGCGTTTACCTGCATCTTTGAGGTCATCATGATATTGGAGTACCAGATACGTGAGTATCTGATAGGCTTTTCCTTCCAAAAAAATGCGTCTAATAAAGTCATTATTCTCAAACGTATCTATTTTTCTGAAAAGATCTGCAATTTGTAAACTGTAGAAACCGGCATAATAAAAAGGATTGCTAGCCTTAGAGTCCATAAAGAGCTCTTTCAACTTAGGGTCAAGATTGCGCAATTCACAATCCATCTTTTCCTGAAATTTTTCACGATCGATCTCAAGACTACTCACTTTTATCTTTTGCTGGCCCTTAAACTGAAGGATATGTCCGTTATAGCTTTTGCTTGCAACAATAGAACTTTGATACTGATCGATCTCGTTGTAGGAAGATTCATCTTCAAAGCGATGAAGTAATTCTCCGCTTAAACAAAACAAAAATTTAAGCGGATGCACCTTACTGACTATAAAATGGATCTCCAGATCTTCATGAAACGTACATTCATAAATTATGAGTCCGAAACCACCGTGAAAATTAATACCTCGAATGGTTCCTGTTCCGCAATGGTCGGGAATACGAACGTAATACTCGCCGCAATTCTCTTCATATGTGGTGTCAAGTGCTTCGGCGATATCCCTAATCACCTCATACAGAGGCAATGATTTTACCGTAATTTGATTCAAAGTCTTTTTGTTTAACCTAAAAGTACAATTTTATTTTTTATGGTAAATTTTTCGTGATAGGGCCCGCTTAATCTAGCCTATGCATGTGCAATTTTAAATTCCCGAAAATCCTTTCAGAAAAAACAAAAATGTGTATTTTCACTTTTTCAGAAATACTATAGTATGAACAGAATTTTAGGAATAGGATCGCGAATTGAACACCCCGACCACGGTAAAGGAGTAATTACCAATGTTACCTCACAAATGTATTGGGTGACATTTATGGATAAAGGTCTTGAAACTATTGCGACAGATGCTGATTTCACTGTGATCGAGGCGGTAGAAGGCGAGGTGGATACAGTGAGCTTTTACGAAGTAGAAAAAAGCCTTCGGGAGATCTTGAAAAAATGGAGTGATGCCAGTGAGATCGTACCTATAGCCGACAAATTTCGAGGGGGAACAATGGTCCTTCAGCCTAAAGACAGTAGCCTTTCCAATAAGGAAATACCTATTGAAACCTTTTTTCATAAGATCGTAATGCTTCGTGACAGGTTGCGCGTAATGGAGCAGAAAATCAATGCTAGTAAAGTACTCGATGACCAATATAAAATTGACCTTCAGCAATATATTACACGTTGTTATGGTAGCTTAACTACTTTTAACGTGCTTTTTAAAAATCAATCACAACAATTCAAAGGCGAAAGCTCCAAGTAAATGTAACCAACTTAATTTCCCATGGAAGAACTACAACAACAACCCACGTACCCAACCATTGTTACCCTTAGTGATGAAAAACGCGTCGCTTTTTATAAAAAGACGTATACACATCTTGCGTTAGCTGTATTACTCTTTGTGTTGGTAGAAATGATTTTCTTTCAGATTCCTGCTTTGCTGAAATTTGCTCTTTCCCTAACCGAAGGTTGGCTGTGGTTATTGATGCTGGGAGGATTCATGCTGGTGACCAATTATGCTGAAAAAATGGCGCTTACCAATCATGACAAGAATAAGCAGTATCTCGCTCTGTTGTTATACGTAGTTGCGGAAGCTTTTATTTTTATTCCTCTCATTTTTATGGCGATGATGATTGCGGAAGACGGTGGGATGGAGATACTCAATCAAGCAGCCATTCTAACATTATCCTTATTCTCCGGACTCTCAGCCGTGGTGCTGTTAACCAAAAAAGATTTTTCTTTTTTAAAATCCATTTTGGCGATCGGATTCTTCATTGCATTGGGTTTAATCGTGGCTGGCGTACTATTTGGTTTCAATTTAGGCCTTTGGTTTAGTGTTGGCATGGTGGTACTGGCTTCAGGATCCATATTATACCAAACGTCCAATATGGTACATCGGTACAGTGAAGATCAATACGTAGCTGCATCATTAGGTCTGTTCGCATCCCTCATGTTATTGTTTTGGTACATTTTAAGTATTCTCTCTAGGGATTGATACTTTGGTAGTATGTACTAAAATTGCTAAATAAAACGTTTACATTCAGACATATAGTTTGAGTGATAATCGACTGAACCCTTACAACATCCCAAATGTGTATGATGCTACTGTTACAAGCCGACGAGAATGCAGCATGGCTCGCACCTTACGCCTATACTATTGTCTTGTTAGGGATAGCATTCTTTTTGTTCAGGGTGTTTGAGAACTGGTATGCCAATCAGTTTAACAGACCCCTGTATCGCCATTACTTTGTTTACAAAAGGCTGTCTGCATCACAACTTCGGATCCTGGAAGAGGAATTTACCTTTTACAATAAGCTATCTTCAAAACACAAGCGTCAATTTCAGCACAGGATGGTAACCTTCCTAGGGGATAAAAAATTTGTAGGGCGAGACCAACTTGTGGTCAAAGAGCGTATGAAGGTATTGATTGCGGCTATGGGATGTATGCTTAGTTTCGGAAGAAAGAATTATGAATATTCATTGATCGATTATATCCTGTTATATCCGAATGAATTTTACAGCACTATGAACAATGCATATCACAAAGGTGAGTTCAATCCGCGGGAGCGCGCCCTCGTGCTTTCATGGAGTGATTTTGAAAATGGGTATAAGATCACAGACGATAACCTGAATTTGGGCATACATGAATTTATGCATGCCATGCAACTCGAATCCTTAAAAAGTCGGGATCTGGATTCTTCACGCTTTGGGAAACAGTTCCAAAAGATTCTTCAACAGCTCACACAACAGGAAGTAAAAGATAAGCTTGATGAAACACGATATTTTAGAGCGTATGCATTTACCAATCAATACGAGTTTATGGCAGTGCTCACCGAATATTTTATAGAATCGCCGGGTGATTTTAAAATGCACTTTCCTAAACTTTATCAACACACACGACAACTCCTAAATTTTAATTTTGCCGGCTATTAGAAAAGGGTAGCATATCCAAAGCAACGCTACCCCGGGATATTTCCATTTTATTATTTATTTCTTTTTCACCAGCACCCGTTGTTGCGAGCGCACGCCCTCTTGCATTCCTGTAAGTATATAGACCCCTTCGGTAAGATTAGAAGCGTCCCAAATAGTGGTTTCTGAAAGTACAATGGTTTCTACGAACGTCCCGGAAATTGAATAGACATTCAAGTGTGAATAACCGGAAAGCATGGGCATATTCAACCGAAATTTAGTTCCTATCGTGGGGAGTACGAAGGTTTTTTTTTCAATCGTTGAAGGTATTGAAAGAGGAATGTCTTCGCGTATTACAATGGCATTGGGTGTTGTCAAAGGACCACTCTCTATAAAATTCTCTATAAAATTATAATTGCTGTCGTACCGTTTCACGGTTCCGTCACCCCCATTACCAATAAGAATGTCGCCATTAGGAAAGAAAGCAACACCTTCGGGGCCGCTAAGACCTGTTATAAGGTCTTCGATAAAATTTCCCGATGCATCATATCTCTTTATAATACCATTGTTATAACTAAACACGATCATGTTCCCTGACGCTTCGAAAAAGATATTGGTAGGACCGTTTAAGCCACTGTCAATAAAAAGCCCCATGTCTGCACCCGTAGTGCCATTAAATTTTCGAACGGTCGATTCAGAATAAGAAGAAACATACAGATCTCCGGCACTGTCCCAAGCCATGCCAATACTTCTGGGAACACCTATTGCAGTAAATTCACCCTCAAAGGTTCCTTCAAGCGAATAACGAAGTACTTTATTGTTGGTAGTATCCCATTGGATAACGTATAGGAGACCGTCTGGTCCTACCTTCATACGTGTAGGTCCGCCTAGACCTTCAGCGAAGTTAGAGATGAAATCTCCGGTAGCCCAATCGTGTTTTGAGATGATTCCGGCAGTACTGAGATTGGAAATAAGTACTGCTTCTTCATCTTCTAAGAATATAATATCCTGTGGCCATACGATCCCGTCATTTTCCGAAGTTATCAAGGCTCCTAAAAATGTTCCGTCGGCGTCGAACTTGGCAATTTGCCATGGACCTACGTTGAAATTGCCCGCATCGCTTACGTAAACTGCCATTTCCTGCCCATAGAGCATTAGGCCTGTAATCAAATATACAATGGAAAGTAAAAGATTGTTTTTCATGACTTGTGCTTTTTAAGAGTTCTATGGCACGAATGTCGATATCCCTGGTATATAAAGGGTACAATCTTATAAAAGTTAACCCATTAGGATGCGTTTTGGTCCTTGTATTGAGACGGGGTACATTGATGCTTCTTTTTGAAGGCTTTGTAGAAAGTAGCTTTGTTATTAAACCCTACGTCGAAATATATAGACTTTACGTATTGGTTTGAATCCTTCTGAAGCAGACGTTCTGCCTCTTCCAAGCGATATTCGTTTACAAAGTGATTGAAGCTTTTTCCGGCTTTCTTATTGATCACCTTCGACAATAAATGTGTGGAAAATCCAACCTGATCGGCCAAATGTACCAATCGCAGCTCGTTATCAAGATAGGGTTTTTCTCGTTTCATATAAGCGGTAAGATGGTCGAAGAACTCATTGAGTAGGGAGTTTTCGAACGATTCGTCTTTGTTGCGTATGGGTAGGAATAATTCAGCAAAGAGCGCTCCGTCAAAGATGCGGGGTTCTTTAATAATGAAATAGCCAATAGTATATATAGAAAGCGTCATCATTGCAGAGATCATATAGTCCCATTCGCTGTTAAAGAATTGAAAATTGACCAATACATAATATGAAACGTACGAAAGAAGAAACAAGCCGTAGAGGCTTAATAGAACCAATGCCCACCGATGTCGTACCTTCTTATATTCTGTCTCGGGAGATGTGTGGACTCTTATTTTTTTCGCAATAAGGAAACAATAAACTCCCATGTGGGCCGCAATCCCCCAGTAGGCGCCTACAAACCAGCGTAAAGGGATTTCAGTATCGGTCCAACCGGTTAAACGCAGCCAAAGCACTAAGGTAGGCACTACCGCAATAAGTGCCGGTATAAAATGCATCCAATAATTCGTGGTAATCTTTGCCTGATATAGGTTTAAAAAATACCGATAGAGCAGTGGTCCGGACGCAAAATAGCATACCGGGGGCAGGAATATGAAATAGGGGTATATGCGTTCATAGCGAGTCCAAAATAATACATATTGGAATAGAATAACAGCAAAGGCTAAAAGAAGGAATGCAATTGGATGGTTCTTTTTCTGTCCACTAGTAATCAATACGGTGAACAAGAATAATCCCATGGCAACCGCAAATAGAAATAGGGACGTCCAAGTATCGAAGCTAGGTGTTGTCATCACAATGATCGCTAAAATAGTGCTCCTATTTTAAAATGGAGTGTATACTTATAAAAAGAAACCTTTTAAGTTCCTATCTGCTTACCAGATCCCGCAATCCTGAAATTGTCTCAACAGGGTTGGAACTTCCAAAAACATAGCTTCCTGCGACTAGCACATCGGCTCCCGCAGCAACAAGTTGTGCTGCATTGCTATTGGTTACGCCACCATCGATCTCAATTTTGGTGGTTGCTCCTTTTTCTGAGATCATAGCGCGAAGTTGCTTTACTTTATCATACGTATTTTCAATAAAGCGCTGTCCTCCAAAACCGGGGTTCACGCTCATCATGCACACCAGATCGATGTCTACAATAGTATCGCGAAGTAATTCTACGGAAGTATGCGGATTCAAAGCCACGCCTGCCTTCATTCCTTCTGCTTTAATAGCTTGTAAGGTCCGGTGTAAATGTGTGGACGCTTCATAATGTACCGTCAGGGTGTCTGCACCCAGTAAGGCAAAATCTTTAATATAGCGTTGCGGTTCTACGATCATCAAATGTACGTCCAAAGGTTTCTTGGCATATCTGGAAATTGCTTCTATTACAGGCATTCCAAAGGATATATTAGGAACAAACACCCCATCCATAACGTCCAAATGGAACCAGTCTGCATCGCTGGCATTCACCATGTCAATGTCACGTTGTAAGTTGGCAAAATCGGCAGCAAGGATCGAAGGGGCAATAAAGGTTTTGTTCATATCGCTAACAAAAAAGGATGGATCAATCGGTTAATTTTACTGGAAAAAGAAGTTTTGTTGTTGAAGACATCGAGATAATTTTTAATCTCAGATAATTCTTTTTGAGTCTTCACGACGTTAAACTTCGAATTGTAAGTGCCAAAGATAGGTTTTTTAATAGGATGATGTATCAAGGTTTCAATTCGATCGTGACGGTGATCCTCACAAATTGTGTCAAAGAGCGTGGTGATTTGTTTTTTTTCACCCTCTAAGACCTGAAAGAAATTACCAAACCCGTAGAGTAGGATACCCGTGATGTTCTCATTCGTATTATGACGTTGGGTTTTAGCAAAGATTGCTTCTATTTCTTCCTCTGAGAGCCCTTGTCTCGCTTTACTTACATAACAAATAGTATGGTTCATGGTAACGTTCGTTAGTTTTCAAGATACAAAAATGTAAGAAATTGTAAAAATCATGTATTCGCGTAGCAGCATTCAAAAAATTATAATAAGAAGGGTTCTAGAATTCCTAACATGCTTTTGGATAGCGTTTTGATCTCCACCGTAGCATTTAGATAGTCTTTTAAGTTGTTGAGGTCTGACTTGTTCTTGACGACACTAAACCCGGATTTATAATCACTAAAGGTTCGTTCTTCAATGGATTTGTCCAATATCACAAAAATACTGGCATGTCTCGAATCTTCTTTGATAAGATCGAACAGCGGACCTATCACTTCCTTTTTTCCTTCTAAAACCTGAAGAAAATTACCGTCAAGGTACAACAGTATACCGGTGATATTTAAGGAGTGGTTTTTGCGCTGCGTGGTCTCGAACAATTCCTCAATGTCCTTGAGATCAAGATGAGGGACTTTATTGCTCAAATAGCAAATTGTATGCATGTGTGGTTAGAAAGGTTGTTGAGGTAAATATATAAAAAAACCTCCGGTAATCAGCCGGAGGTCATTCATCAATCAAAAAACGAACAGTTATTTTTAACTGTAAGTTATCTTTATAGGATACGCTTATCCCAAATACGTTTTCAATATCTTACTTCTGGAAGTATGCTTTAAACGACGTATCGCTTTTTCCTTGATCTGTCGAACACGTTCACGAGTTAGATCAAAGGTTTCGCCAATCTCTTCCAGGGTCATAGGGTGTTGATCTCCTAAGCCAAAATACAGACGGATCACATCGGCCTCTCTTGGCGTAAGAGTTTCCAGAGCACGCTCTATTTCAGTTCTTAGTGATTCATGCAATAAGGAACGGTCGGGGTTCGGGGATTCTCCACTCCGCAATACATCATACAAATTGGAGTCTTCTCCTTCCACCAAAGGGGCATCCATCGATACGTGACGGCCCGAATTCTTCATGGATTCTTTCACATCGTTGATCGTCATGTCCAATTCCTTGGCAATTTCTTCGGCCGAAGGCGGGCGTTCATGTGCTTGCTCCAAAAAGGCAAACGTCTTGTTGATCTTGTTGATGCTGCCAATCTTGTTCAATGGCAGACGAACAATACGAGATTGCTCAGCCAAGGCTTGTAAGATCGACTGGCGAATCCACCAAACAGCATACGAAATAAATTTAAAACCACGCGTTTCATCAAAACGCTGCGCGGCTTTGATAAGACCGAGGTTCCCTTCATTAATAAGATCGGGTAGGGTTAATCCCTGATTTTGATATTGCTTTGCTACCGATACAACAAAACGTAGGTTCGCTTTGGTCAACTTCTCCAAAGCACGTTGATCCCCCGCTTTTATACGTTGTGCCAACTCTACTTCTTCGTCTGCGGTAATTAAGTCAACTTTTCCAATCTCCTGAAGGTACTTGTCTAAAGAAGCGGTTTCCCGGTTGGTGACCTGCTTCGTAATTTTAAGTTGTCTCATTTAAGGTGTCTCCTGTATTACTAAGTTAAATTTGCTTGTGCATTAGGTTATACGTAACAAAACGTAAAAATGTTACAAAAGCGTGTAAATTAATTTTATAAAATGTGTGGAAGGTTTTTTTTGGGCATTTCCCGGCTGCGACCGCACCACGGGACCGCGCTATCCGCTTTAGCTCCCCCTACTTCGCAGGGAGAGGCTGCCGCTGCTATCGCTAATGCGGATTTTTAATCGGTCAATTAAAATCCAACAGCTGCTTCGAGTCGATCCATTGCTCCAACGCACTTATTTTGGAATACAACGAATTAAAAAAGCGATGCTGCTCCTTTTCGCCGGCAGTATTCAACAATTTCGAATGCTGTAATTGTTTGTTCAAATATTCCGATGCCTGTTCGCAAAACAGGACATCGCCGGTGCTAACATAAGACAACAGGGTAAACGGAACGAACACTCTATTTCCTTTTGGAGTGTTCACCAACACATTGTTATTCATTAGCAAAAGTTCATTGAAATACAACGTATATCCTTTGGCCCCATCGGCTATTTTTCCATGAAGATGCTTCAGTAAGCCTCGTAATTCATTACATATTTGCTTTGCATCGGAAACCGATACGAGACCGGCTTCGTAATAAAAGTGGATCTGTTTTAACGTGCTATTTATAGTGGTGGTGTCCCAGATCTCGGTGGTGCTGACCGATTCATACAAATCTCCGAGTCGCTTGGCAGATCTCAATACATCCAGCCCGGGATGAAAACTTTCAAAAGGAATGTCATGAAACCGGGGATGTAGCAACTTCAACCATACGTATATTTTGAACTTGGCCAACAAAGTACCGGTAAGGGTATAGAAAAGAGGGAGGTCCTTAGCGGAGTAGGTAAGGGAACTTTCGGGATGAGCGAGCAAGGGAGCTAAAGACGCATACGAATTTTCAAAATAGTGATGCAATTCGCTTTCCGAAGCTATCGTAGCGGTCTTGCTCATAATAACCCGCTCAGGATCCTGCGCAATATACAGCTGATCTAAAGAAATTGAAAAATGTTTTGCCAATATGATACTTTCTTCTAAGGAGAGTTTGGCTTTCAAACTGGTGCGTCGATGCGCTGCATCATAGCTTATGTCCAACAGCATTGCTACGGTATCCAGTAATGAAGTGCCTGCCTCCAATTTCGAGGCGATCTCAGAAAAGAGGTTTTCCTGCATCATAATACATCAATAATTGCGAAAAACGCAAAAAATAAAAGTGTGGGTTGTGAATATACTTTAAATAATTGTGATATAAGCAATAAGTTTGATCATATTTTTAAATTAAACTTTTATGAAGTATATAATAAGTGCAGCTTTATTCTTTCTAGCTAACCTGGGAATCGCACAGGAGAATGTTTCGGTTGTAGAAAGAAACAATTTGGACCATTGGGAATTGGCAAACATATTTTCAGTAGAAGTAAACCGTTTTATGCCTATAGGTAATCTTTCAGAAACTTTAAAACCCGGTGTGGGGTTCGGGTTGTACGCAGGATTCCCTGTAGATCATCGCACGCGAATTGATATAGGAACTTCGGTCTTCTTTCCGGTCACCAAACACCCCATTCAATATACCACAGACGAGGGTGTAGAGGAGGGAGGAGCGTCGTTAAGCGGCACTATCGGGATTTGGGCCACCCGGGTAAAACGATTGGGGCGCTCGTGGTATTGGGACACTAGGGCTGGGACGGGACTGGGCTTTTTTCAAACCGATATAGAAACCGGAAAACCGGCAGACGCAAACGATACGGTGTATGGTTCGGAAACGGTGTTTCTAAGTGTCGGGACCGCATTTAGAACCCCGATATTTAATGAGAACATTGGTGTCAAAATCGACTATTTTTTAGTGCCCTATAATCTTTTTACCAAGCACTTGCCTTCCGATTTTGGGATGCAGTACGTCACTGTGGGGCTTATTTATGGATTCAAATAAAAAACGCCTCCATAGTTGGAGGCGCTCTTATTTATTAAGGGATCAATAAAATTTAATCTCTTTTACGATCTCTATTTCTATTGTCACGTCCGCGATTGTCACGTCCTCTGTCCTTATTGTCAGATCGTGGAGGTCGTTCTTTAAACCCTTCAGGTTTTGGTAACAATGCTTTGCGGGATACTTTATCTTTCCGTGTTCTTGGATCGACCCCAAAATATTTCACATCAAAAACATCACCCATGTTCACTACATCGCTCACATTTTCGGTGCGTTCCCACGCCAATTCAGAAACGTGTAACAGAACTTCGTTGCCCGGTGCTTCGGTGTATTCAACTACAGCGCCAAAATCTAACATTTTGATCACTTTCACCTCATATACACTTCCTACTTCAGGCTTGAAAGTAAGGGAGTCGATCTTAGCTAATACTGCATCAATTCCCTCCTGACTGGTTCCTAGAATCTCAACGATTCCTTCTTCAGTAACAGGATCTTCATTGATAACAATGGTGGTCTTTGTTGCTTTTTGCAATTCCTGGATCACCTTTCCACCGGGACCTATCAAGGCACCAATATATTCGTTCGGGATGGTCACCGTCACCATTTTCGGCGCGTGCGGCTTCACATCTTCGTTAGGTGTTGCAATGGTTTCGGTCAATTTCTCCAGGATGTGTAGACGCCCTTTAGCTGCTTGTTTTAGTGCATTCACAAGAATTTCATACGACAATCCTTTTACTTTAATGTCCATTTGACAGGCTGTAATCCCATCGGCAGTTCCGGTTACCTTAAAGTCCATATCACCCAAATGATCTTCGTCACCAAGAATATCGGACAAGACGGCGTATTTTCCGGAATCTCCGTCGGAGATAAGCCCCATGGCAATACCCGAAACAGGTTTCTTCAATTGTACCCCTGCATCCATTAATGCCATAGTACCACTACAAACAGTTGCCATAGACGAAGAACCATTAGATTCTAACACTTCGGCTACCACACGTACGGTATAGGGGCAATCTGCAGGGATCATTCCTTTTAAGGCACGTTGTGCCAAATTCCCATGACCGATCTCTCGTCGCGAGGTTCCACGAATAGGTCTTGCTTCTCCTGTCGAGAACGGCGGGAAATTATAGTGTAAATAGAATGTTTCTTCACCTTCAAACGAAGGCATATCAATCTGGTTCGCCTCTCTTGAAGTCCCCAAGGTAACTGTTGCCAGCGCCTGTGTTTCCCCACGGGTAAAGATCGCAGAACCGTGTGTGGAAGGTAGGTAATCTACTTCACACCAAATAGGTCTGATCTCGTCGGTCTTTCTTCCGTCCAAGCGCAATCCTTCATTTAAGGTTAGATCTCGAACCGCGGCCTTTTCGGCCTGATAATAATATCGCGAAATAAGATCTCCATAGTCTTCTAATTCTTCTTCAGAAAAAGAAGCCTTTACTTCTTCCTTGATCGCATCGAACGCAGCACTGCGTTCATGCTTAGAGGAACCTGCCTTTGCAATGGCATACACTTTATCGTAAGACATCTCATGAATTTTCTTGGCAAGTCCTTCATCTTCACGTTCGGGTTCGTACTCGCGTACTTCTTTCTTGCCAAAAGCTTCTGCCAAACGTACCTGTGCAGCACATTGTTCTTTAATGGCGTCATGCGCGAACTTAATGGCTTCCACCATTTCTTCTTCTGAAATTTCTTTCATTTCGCCCTCTACCATCATAACTGAATCTGCAGAGGCACCGATCACCATATCAATATCACTCGCGTCCAGTTGTGCACGTGTCGGGTTAATGATAAATTTACCATCCACACGGCCTACACGTACTTCGGAAATAGGACATTCAAAAGGGAAATCGGATAACTGAATGGCTGCTGAAGCTGCCAATCCGGCCATGGCATCCGGCATCACATCGTCGTCATGAGACATGAGTTGGATCATCACCTGTGTTTCAGCATGATAGTCTTTTGGAAATAGAGGACGTAACACTCGGTCAACCAAACGCATGGTCAATACCTCTCCATCGCTGGGACGTGCCTCCCTTTTAAAGAATCCGCCCGGGTAGCGCCCGGATGCGGCAAATTTTTCACGATAATCTACCGTGAGGGGTAAAAAATCTACGTCGCTTTGTTTGTAGTTGGAAACAACCGTACATAACAACATACATTTTCCCGATTGTACAACAACAGAACCATGGGCCTGTTTTGCTAATTTTCCGGTTTCAATAGAGATCTCTCTACCGTCGCCAAGGTCTATGACCTCTTTAAATACTTTAGGTATCATTTGTTTTTCATTTTCCACAAGCCCAAGACCACTGCATGGGAGCTGTGTGGGGTTACTAAATGGTCAACGACCGGCTATCGGTCGCGTTGTTGTTGTGTTGTTGTGGTGACCAATGAAAAACCTAAGGGTAGCTTTTCTATGTGTTTCTGAAGAAATAATTTCAGAAAAAATATAAAAATAAATAAAAAGGGGCGAAAAGCGCCCCTCTCTGTATTACTTACGTAAACCTAATTCTTTAACGATGGCACGATATCTCAAGATATCCTTTTTCATAAGATAATCTAGGAGAGAACGACGCTTACCTACCAATTTAACCAAAGAACGCTCTGTATTGTAATCCTTGTGGTTGTTTTTAAGGTGTTTTGTTAAATGTTCGATGCGATACGTGAATAACGCGATCTGACCTTCGGCAGAACCGGTATCTGTTTTAGATTTTCCGTGTTTTGCAAAGATCTTTTCTTTTTCTTCTGGTGCTAAATACATGCCAATATTATTTAAATGATTTTTATGTACCGATGACCGCTTTGGTAATCGAGCGGCAAAAGTACAAAATCTATTTCTAAATGATCGGGTTCTTACGCAAATTCTTACAAATTGTGTACGAAATTAAACTTTTTTACGTTTGAATGGTCAACAAATAATAACTCTAAAACAAACGTATGAAAAACCTAACAAAGAAGATCGCCCTATTTTCTTGCATCACCACAGCGCTTTTAATGTCGAGTTGTGACACCTCAGACGACAGCGGCACCGTAGATGTAAACTATTCGGCAGAAGATGCCACCCGGGCAGCACAAGCCGATATTATTGTTGAAAATACCTTGAATATTATGGAGAACGGCTATGTGGAAAATGAAGAGACTAGAAACAGTTCGGTCTCATTCTTTCCCTCCTGTACTACCATCACGATCACTCCCAACGGGAGCGGCGGTACTATTGTATTGGATTTTGGTACATCCTGCACCTTGAACAACGGAAGTGTGGTTTCGGGAAAAATTAACTTAGAATATGGTGCCATAGTGGACGGGACCAGAACCATCAACTATTCTTTCGAGAACTATACCTACAATGGCCACGGCGTCGAAGGTGGTGGCGAGATCGTTCGCGATATCGAGAACGAGAATGGAAATCCTTCCTCTACGGTGAACGAGACGATAACCGTTAGTTTTGAAGGTACCGCAATAACTGCCACTCGGGTAGGATTGCGCATTGCTGAATGGATCGAAGGGGTAGGAAGCGGTACTTGGACGGACAATGTATATAGCATTACCGGAAACTGGAACACAACTTTTTCAAACGGTTTTAGCCGAAGCGGAGAAGTCACCCAACCTCTTATTCGAAAATTGAATTGCTTATATCTGGTAAGCGGTACGCTGGATATCTCTCAACAGGCCCTAACCGGAACGCTCGATTTTGGGGATGGTAGCTGTGACAATATAGCGGTCTTCACATTTAACGGACAAGATTACACCATCATCTTAGGACAATAAATCTTCTAATTATGAAAACATTAAAAAGCCGCTAAAAAGCGGCTTTTTTTATTAAGCTATCTTGGCTGATTTCTCTCTAAGGGGTCTGTTAAGAATGAGATCGAGATACAAGTTTATTTTTCGCTTGAGGTCTTTTCGGTGGCTAATAAAGTCTAGAAAACCGTGGTCCAAGACAAATTCTGCAGTTTGGAACCCGTCCGGTAGCTCCTTTCCTGTAGTATCCCGTACCACTCTGGGACCTGCAAAACCGATAAGTGCTCCGGGTTCGCTAATGTTAATATCTCCTAACATGGCAAAAGAAGCCGTTGTACCTCCGGTAGTAGGATCTGTACATAAAGAAATATAGGGAATCCCAGCTTCTGAAAGTTGAGCTAGTTTGGCACTGGTTTTTGCCAGTTGCATGAGCGAATAAGCGGCCTCCATCATTCGGGCACCACCACTCTTGGATATGATCATGAATGGAATTTTCTTTTTCAACGAATAATCGGCTGCACGTGCGATCTTCTCACCCACAACACTTCCCATAGAACCGCCTATAAAACTAAAATCCATACAGGCGATCACAATGTCTTCGCCCATAGACTTCCCTACGGCAGTGCGAACCGCATCTTTCAATCCGGTCTTGTCCTGAGCCTCTTTCAATCTATCGGTATATTTTTTATTGTCCTCGAATTTGAGTGGGTCTTTTGATGCTAGATTCTTATCGAGTTCCTTAAATTTATTGTCGTCGAAGAGGATCTCAAAATATTCCTTGCTTCCAATTCGAACGTGGTAGCCGTCCTCCGGACTTACATAATAGTTTGCTTCGAGTTCGTCGGAATCTACAATTTTCCCTGTGGGAGATTTATACCAAAGACCTTTTGGAACATCTTTTTTCTCTTCCGTTGGGGTTTGAATCCCCTTTTTTGTTCTTTTAAACCAAGACATATTATATTGGGTTTCGTTTATAATGTATGTATGTTGTTTAGATCTTCGAACGCTTTTTCAAGACGTTTTTTAAATGTTAACTCTCCCTCGCGTAACCATTTGCGAGGATCGTAGTGCTTTTTGTTTGGAGCATCGGCACCATCTGGATTTCCAATTTGTGTTCTAAGATACTCAATATTATTGACCATATAATCGCGAATCCCTTCATTGAACGCAAATTGAAGATCGGTATCTATATTCATCTTTACTACACCGTATCCAATCGCTTCACGGATCTCTTCGAGCGTAGAACCACTTCCGCCGTGAAAAACAAAATCAATAGGATTGCGTCCCGTGTTGAATTTTTTCTGAACGAACTCTTGCGAGTTCTTAAGGATAACAGGAGTTAATTTCACATTACCGGGCTTATAGACACCGTGTACATTTCCGAAGGCAGCGGCAATGGTAAATTGATCGCTCACTTTCATAAGCTCCTCATAAGCATATGCTACTTCTTCCGGCTGGGTGTATAATTTTGAAGAATCTACATCACTGTTATCAACACCGTCTTCTTCACCTCCAGTAATGCCCAATTCAATTTCCAAGGTCATCCCCATTTTGCTCATACGTTCCAGATAACGTTTGGAGATCTCTATATTTTCTTCGATAGGTTCTTCAGAAAGGTCTAGCATGTGCGAACTGTAGAGGGAAACCCCGTTCTTTTTGTAAAACTCTTCTCCGGCACTTATTAGTCCGTCCACCCATGGAAGGAGATTCTTTGCGCAATGGTCTGTGTGAAGTATCACGGTAGCGCCGTATACCTTCGCTAGTTCATGGATGTGTTTTGCTCCGGCAATGCCGCCGGCGATCGCTGCTTTCTGTCCTTCATTCGACAATCCCTTTCCGGCATTGAAATGTGCACCGCCATTGGAAAATTGAATGATCACCGGCGATCGTAAAGAAGCTGCTGTTTCCAATACAGTATTAATACTGTTGGAGCCTACTACATTAACTGCGGGTAAGGCGAATCCTTTTTCTTTTGCGTATGCATGTATTTTTTGAACGTCTCTTCCCGTGGCGACACCGGGCTGAATGGAATGACTCATGGTTGATTGAATTTGGTATGCAAAAATAACAAAATTTAATCGTTTAGAAGGGATAGTTGATCCCTATATTGTAGACGGCATTGTTTAGATTATAATCCTTAAACCAGCGTTCTCCAACCGGACGAGCCGGGTCATGGGTCTTAAACCCAATATCGAATCGCAGTACGAAAAATCCAAAATCGTAGCGAATTCCAATACCCGAAGCGATAGCAATCTCTTTAAGGTCGGCAATTCCATTAAAGGTAGAAGCTTCATCTTCCACGTTATCGAATACATTCCAAATGTTTCCGGCATCCACAAAGAATGCGCCTTTAAAATCTCCCAGTATCGTAAACCTATATTCGGCATTGAGCGCGATCTTAAAGTTCGCTTCGTTGAAGTCTAAGATACTTCCACTGCTTCCCGGTCCCAGATCATACGCGCGCCACCCACGATTGTCATTGGCACCCCCTGCAAAATAGCTGCGGGTAAAAGGAATGCTGTTGCTGTTGCCGTAGGGAATAGCGATTCCTCCAAAAGCCCGGATAGCAAAAATGTTATTATCGTTGAGTTCCCAATGTTTTATGTATTCGGCTTCTCCTTTCGCGTATTGTGAGAACACAACCCCCAATGCTTTATAATTACCATCTTCGTTCTTTTCAAACCCCGCTAGGCTCGAAATTCCCGCTAAGAGATTACCCGCTGCTTCTAGTTTCCAACGCAGTCGAGAAAAGTTATTGTCGAAGATGTTTTCCCTACTGTCACGTGTCCAAGTAAAATTTGAAGCGAAAATCAAATTGTTTTCGGTAAGACGAAATTGGCGTTCTGCGATACTAAGTACTTCCTGAAAATTTTCTTCGGAAGCCGCTGTATCCCCAAAAAGGACATCATTTATAAATTGACTGGTTTCATCGGGGATCTCAAGCATAGGATCGTTTGAAGGATTGTTGAAATCGTAGCCGATGTCTTGAGCGATCTCATTAAGCCGTTCATACGATGTGCGGTATACATTGAAATAATTTCCGGTATTCAGGTTTCTTACATATTGTACATTGACAAGATCTAATTTATTAGTTCTCACCTTAGAAGGTTTCCATCGATAGCTAAACACCGAATTCAGGGTTTGTCGGTCCAATCCAATATTGCTTTGTGCATTAGCTCCCAGGCTTATGCTCGTGGAAGGTGACATGAATTTTGGAATCAACTTTTCGGTGCGAAGCGGGAACAGGATCCTGGGAAAGGTAAGTTTAGCATCGCCTCCCACTTCAGAAATATTAAAGAACCTACTGTCACTATCGGCAGCGTCCTTCGACGATCCTACACTTCCTCTTCCGGAAATCTCCAATATTTCGGCCCCTCTAAAGATATTCCGTATCAAAAACGTTGAGCTAAATCCAATCCCAAATTGTTGAATGGTGGATGTATACGCATCAAAATCCACCCCCAAGGTGTACTTCTTTTGCGGTGTGAGGAGGATGGTAGCGATCAAACCGGTTCCGGTGGTATCTGCCGGATCTTCTTGATATGAAATATTCGGATACTTAAAGATACGAAGGTCGCTAATCTGATTGTAGGTAAGGGTGCGGTCAATGTCCTTAAAGATCTTATTGGGTGTGATTGATATTGCGTCTGTAATGGCCTTTGGCCGAAATTTTAATTCGTCGTAACTAAACAGTTTATAACCGTTATACGAGACGGTGTCTGTTATCGACTCGTTTCTATTGGCAAAGGTATAATCGGTGACGATACGCACCTCATTGATGGTGTGAACTTTGAAAGGCTCGGTACGGATACTGTCTCCTTCGTCAATTTTACGATCTGGAATGATATACGTAATGTTGGCTTTGTGTCCTGTATTTACCGTATCGGCTTCAAATCCTACATAATCTTGATCAAAATAATAAAGTCCGCTGTTTCGAAATTGAATGGTCAATCGATCGCGTTCATTTACGAAGTCGTTCGCCGAATATTGCTTTCCTTGCACTATAAAGGTATTTTGTCTCGTGGCTTTAAAGAGCGAATCTACAATAGGTGAACTTATCTTCTTTGTGATACTATCAACAAAATAGGGCTGTTGTCTGTCTACAAAATATGTTACAGCGGCTCTTTTTTCTTTCTTTTCATTTGGGATAATGGAATAATCGGCTTTCGTATTAAAATAACCATAACTGGCATAATATCGTTTTAATCGATCTACGGATTTTTTAATCTTCGCTTCTTCGATCACAACTGGGGGATCACCCGATTTTTCAAGCCATTTGTTAAATCCCACATAGCTGTTCCCTATTTCTTCTACTTGCTTAGCAGAAAGAAATCGCACCAGCCGTTCTTCTCGCTTAGGATTTCTATGGAGCCACTTCTGGAAGGTAGAATCTGGTTTCGGATCGGCGAGATTGTATATGAAGATGCCTATGGGCACCCCAAGCACTCGTGAGTTTGGCCGTTGAGAAAGTTGACTGTAGACTCTTGTATCCTTGATCTCCACACTATCTACCACAATAGTGTTCTCGGTTAAGAGGTAGCTATCCTCATCGACCCTTTTCACAGCATTACAAGAGAAAAGCAGTATCGTAACTCCTAAAAAAAATGATATTTTTGTGAGGCGTAGGGTCAATCGTTCGGGTTTACTTACATTTAACGGTACCAACTATCTGGTCCAACAAAAGTTGCATGAAAACTTACTGTAAAAGTACACATTTGTTGGAGTGCATTTCAAAAATAGGATAATTTTGATAAGTAAAAGTCAAATAAAATTAATAACGAGTCTAGGCCAAAAAAAGTACCGTGATAAAACAGGACTTTTTGTGGCGGAGGGACCCAAAGTAATTTTAGAATTGCTGAAGGCGGGTTTCAAGCTTCATATGCTTTTTTCTTCGGAAGTTATTACCGAGCCTTCAGATAACCATTATCACATTTCTGAAGCAGACCTTAAAAAAATCAGCTTTTTGAGTACAGCGAATACTGCCCTTGCCATCTTTGCGATCCCAGCCGAAGTTCCTCTTAAGGAAAGCGGATGGATTCTTGTCTTGGATGCGGTGCGGGACCCTGGAAATCTGGGTACGCTTATCCGTCTCTGCGATTGGTTTGGCATCCAACAATTGGTTTGCTCTAAAGACACGACCGATTGCTATAACCCGAAGGTGGTGCAGGCCACTATGGGATCCATTTCCCGAGTAGCTGTACATTATGTAGCGTTAACCAGTTATCTTCAAAATACAACACTTCCTGTAATTGGAGCCTGTATGGAAGGGACGAATGCGTATCAAAAAACATGGTCCAAGGAAGGTATTTTGGTGTTGGGGAACGAAGCAAATGGAATCTCGGATCCAATAATGAAATTGCTTCAGGAAAGGGTCACTATTCCGCAATTTGGCGTAAAACAAGAAACGGAAAGCCTTAATGTGGCTACCGCAGGAGCAATTTTATTAAGTGAGGTGAGACGGTCTACTGAAATGTAAAGTTCACGAAAATTCCTCTGGATGCCATCTTGTCGATATTCCCGGTCCAAGGACTGTTAGGGTCGTTATCGCGTACCAGCTCATCACTCAACGCAAAAACGCCGCGAATGGAAGGTGTAAACTTAAAGTAGTAAAGATAAAAATCAATGCCAAACCCTAGCTCATAGTAGCTGGTGGTATTGGTCATTCGAAATTGGCCGCTGCGGTTATCTTCAGGATTGTTCTCGTTGCTGGACAAATTAAATGAAGTGGAGACACCTCCTACAATAAACGGCTTAAAATTATTGAGTCGCTTGGTTGAAAGTTTCACAAGAAGCGGTACGTGGATATACGTGGATTTAGCCTCCCGAAGTTGGTCACGTTCTTCCGCAAATCCCGGAAATAGTAGATTGCGTTGGGTATAGTAGAGTCCAGGTTCAAGGCGAAGGTTGATGTATTTATTGATACGCATATCACCTATAAGCCCCACATTGAAGCCCGCCTGCCCTTCTACCAGCACCTCAGTATTTTGATCTCCGAGATCGTCAATATAATCAAACTTAAAATCGTAACTGTTGAATCCTAAAAAATATCCCCAACTCAAAAAGCGATTATCGAAGGTTTCAAGATTCGCCAGCCGTTCTTTGGTGAACAATTGAGCCTGAGCCGCTTGAACGCCTACTAAAAATGTGACGATAAAAAGAATTTTTTTCATACTTATTTTGTGGCTTTATAAATTGTGGCCACCCCAAAGGTTTGCGGTTTATTTTCCACTTCTATAAACCCGATTTTCTTTAAAATATTGTTGAGGGTTTCGCCGTACGGGAAAACCGAAGCGCTTTCACTTAGGTACTTGTAGGCAACTTTATCTTTAGAGAATATCCTGCCAATAAAAGGAAGTAATCTTCGACTGTAGAAATAGTACCCTTGTTTGAACGGAAATTTGGTAGGGACGGAAGTTTCCAAAATAACAAAAAGTCCTTGAGGCTCTAGCACTCGGTATATTTCCGAAAGTCCCTGCTCAAGATCTTCAAAATTTCGAATGCCAAAAGACACCGTGATCGCTTCAAAAGAATTGTTTTCAAAGGGAAGTTTTTCAGAATCTCCTTTAATGAATTCGATTCGCTCTGAAAACGATTTGCCTTTTATTTTTTTTCGTGCCACTCCCAACATGCCTTCAGAAAGATCTAATCCCACAATACGAGGAATGCCTGTCTTCTCTGCAAATTGAATGGCCAGATCGCCTGTTCCGGTGGCAATGTCCAACACATTCTTTGGATGTCTCTTAGCCACCATTTTAATGATCTTTTTACGCCAAGAAGTATCAGTTCCCAAAGAGATCACACGGTTTAATCCATCGTAATTCCCGGAAATCGTGTCGAACATTTGCTCGACCTGCTCTTTCTTGTTGAGCGATGACTCTTTATACGGCGTTATTTTTTTACTCATTGTATTTTTTGTTTGCTCTTTTTTAAGGATGTGCACGATCGAAGTGCAAACAAGGCTGCAAAGCTACTACTTTTTTACTATTTCAACGAGAAACCTGTCACAAGAGAAATGTATTCCCAATCTCAGGATTCGACTAAAATTCAATACCTTTGCAGGACTCATTGCGCAATAGAATATGAAGATAATAATAGCCGGTGCCGGCGAGGTTGGATTCCATCTAGCAAAACTTCTCTCCTTCGAATCCCAGGACATCACCCTCATAGATACCAATAGAGAATCGTTGGCCTATGCCGATACTCATTTGGATATTCGGGTGGTGCGTGGAGACGCTACATCTATTTCAGTTTTAAAGGACTCTAAAGTGGACAATACCGATCTTGTTATCGCAGTCACATCTAGTGAGACAACTAATATTACGGTTTGCGTGCTCTCCAAACAATTAGGTGCAAAACGTACCATCGCGCGTATTTCAAATACCGAATTTATTGACAATAAAGACGAAGTTGGGTTCACGAAATTTGGTATCGACGAACTCATTTCGCCAGAATCTCTGGCAGCAAATGAAATAGAGCTGTTACTTAACCAAAGCGCATTCAACGATACGTACCAATTTGAAGAAGGTGCCTTGACCATGATAGGTCTTTCCTTATCGCGTACTGCGGTTTTTGTAGGTAAAACTGTGAAAGAAGTAGGTCAGTTATATCCGGAATTGAAGTATGTGCCCATTGCGATACAACGCTATGGAACTCAGTATACATTGATTCCGAGAGGAGACACTCAATTTAAAGAGGGCGATCAAGTATACTTTATCACCACAGAAGCAGGTGTTGAACACATTTATAAGCTTACGGGCAAAGTTCGTCAAGAAATAAAGAATGTGATGATCTTGGGAGGAAGTAATATTGGACGGAAAACGGCACGTGATCTTTGCAAGAGCAGCTTTAATGTGAAGCTTATTGAGAATGATAAGAATAAGGCGTTTGAGATCGCAGATGATATCCCCAGTTGCTTAGTGATCAACGGTGACGGAAGAAACGTAGAACTGCTTCAGGAAGAATCCATACAAGAAATGGATGCTTTTATCTCGGTGACCGGAAACAGTGAAACGAATATCATGTCTTGTTTGGTGGCCAAATCCAAAGGTGTAAAAAAGGCCATTGCATTGGTTGAGAACATGGATTACTTCCAACTTTCTCATTCGATTGGGATTGATACGTTGATCAATAAGAAATTACTGGCAGCAAACAATATTTTCAGGTATGTTCGAAAAGGGGAGGTGGTTGCCATGACCAAACTTAACAATATGAATGCCGAACTTTTAGAATTCATAGTTTCTCCAACATCCAAGGTTTGCAATATGATCATTAAAGAGATCGATTTTCCGCGTTCTGCGGTCATTGGCGGTGTAGTGCGCAATGGAGAAGGGATCATTGCTTTGGGTGATTTTAAGATTGCCAGCGGGGACCGTATCGTGGTCTGTTGTTTGCCGCAATCTATTACGAAAGTGGAAAAATTGTTCGTATAATGCGTGCTATATCCACCATCAATTTTAAGATCATATCTCACTTAATGGGTTTACTCCTTGGGGTGAACGGAGGCTTTATGCTGCTAGCATCACTTGTGAGCTTCTATTACAAAGATGGAGTTACACAAGAAATATTGATGGCCGGAGCAGTGACCGTTGCTGTTGGAGCGCTGGTCATGTTCTTTACGCGTAACCATCGTAAAGAAATACAGAAAAGAGAGGGGTATATTATAGTAACCTTAGGTTGGATTTTTATGTCGCTGGCGGGAACTTTGCCTTACCTTTTTACAGGAGCCATACCTAATTTTACCAATGCCTTCTTCGAAACCATGAGCGGGTATACTACTACCGGAGCTTCCATATTAAGTGACATTGAAAGTATCCCGAATGGGGTCTTGTTCTGGCGTAGTATCACCCACTGGATAGGAGGAATGGGGATCATTGTTCTTGCGATTGCCATCTTACCATTATTGGGTATAGGAGGAATGCAACTTTTTGCCGCAGAAGCACCGGGCCCGGGAGGAGATAAACTACATCCACGTATTACCGACACCGCCAAACGATTGTGGCTTATTTATGTTGGGTATACCATTGCTGAAACCATTTTGCTTCGCCTTGCGGGCATGAGTTTTTTCGATGCGATTAATCACTCGCTAAGTACACTTAGTACCGGAGGATTTTCTACCAAGAATGTCAGTGTTGCCTATTGGAACGATCAACCGATTATCCAATACATCATCATGGTGTTTATGTTCTTGGCGGGAACAAATTTTGTGCTCAGTTATTTTGCTTTTAAGACCAAGTTCAGCAAGGTATTTAGAGACGAAGAATTTAAATTATACACGTATGCGATACTTCTTTTTACTGGTATTGCGGCATTGGTCATCTATTTTCAAGCCGATGTGAGTGATTCGAGTATTGCACATCCCATGGTGTGGGGTGCCTTTGAGAGTGCGGTGCGACATGGATTGTTTCAAGTGCTGGCAATTGTCACCACCACAGGTTTTGTTACTGCCGACTATACCTTATGGACACCATTCTTAACCATCTTTTTCTTTGGGTTGATGTTCTTGGGGGGCTCTTCAGGATCAACGGCAGGAGGAATTAAAATCGTGCGCCACTTGATCATGATAAAGAATGGAATACTAGAGTTTAAGCGCACTTTACATCCTCATGCCATATTGCCGGTACGTTATAACAACAAAGCTGTTCAGCAACCCATTGTGTTTAACATTCTTGGATTCTTTATTCTTTACATGCTTTCTTTTATTATAGGGGTATTGGTATTCTCATGGTTAGGACTAGACTTCCAAACAGCACTAGGGGGCGCGGCCTCAACTTTAGGGAATGTAGGGCCGGCCTTAGGTGATCTGGGGCCCGTAAATAATTATGGCAACCTGCCGGATCCAGCCAAATGGTGGTCTTCCTTTTTAATGTTAATTGGCCGATTGGAACTTTTTACGGTATTGATTCTGCTCACCCCATTCTTCTGGAGAAATCGATAAGCTTACAGCTGAACTTTTACTTGCTTGGCTAATTTCATTGCTCGTTGCGTTACGTCGGAAACATCGCCTGTAAGGATATCGTAGGTTAATACTACACCCATTCTTCGGTAGGGTCTTGCCGTTGGCTTTCCGAAGATTCGGAAATCGGTTTTTTTGGCTTCGGAAAGAGCTTCCAAGCCTTCGTACAATGGGTTTTCAGAATGTCCTGAAGCTGCGATCACGGCCGAAGCACCTATGCGTTCTAACGTGACTTCAGGAATAGGAAGTCCTAAGACCGCTCGCAGGTGTAGTTCAAATTCGTTGAAGTTTTGTGTCTTTGCTAAGGTTACCATCCCCGTATCATGCGGCCGCGGTGATAGTTCTGAAAAATAGACACCATCATCGCCTACAAAGAATTCTACGCCCCAGATACCGGCACCTCCTAAGGCTTCGGTCACTTGTTGTGCCATGTGCTGTGCTTCGCGCAAATGAATTTCGTCCATGGCGGCCGGCTGCCAGCTTTCTTGATAATCACCACGTTCTTGCCTATGCCCTATGGGTGGGCAGAACAGGGTAGGGCCGTTGCGCTGTGTTACCGTAAGTAAGGTGATCTCATACGTGAAATTTACAAAGGTTTCTACGATCACTTCGGCGACATCACCGCGCGAACCTTCTTGAGCATATTGCCAAGCTTTTTCAATATCGGTTTCCGTGTGGATGGTACTTTGACCTTTTCCGCTGGAAGACATCAATGGCTTTACCACACATGGCATCCCAATTTCATCTACCGCCTCTTTTAATTGCTTCGCTGAGGTGGCATACCGATACGCAGCGGTCTTGAGGTCTAAGGTTTTCGCTGCTAAATCTCGAATGGCCTTACGATTCATCGTGTAATTAGCCGCTTTTGCGGAAGGGATCACGGTATATCCTTGGCGTTCGTATTCATAGAAGCGCTCGGTTCGAATGGCTTCAATTTCCGGAATAATAAAGTCGGGTTGGTGTTTTTCCACAATGGCATCCAAGGCATCCCCATCAAGCATATTTATCACTTCAAAGTCATTGGCCACGTGCATGGCCGGTGCATTGGCATAAGTGTCAACTGCAATTACGGTTTGACCTATACGCTGCGCTGCGATAACGAACTCCTTACCTAATTCGCCACTACCTAGAAGTAAGATTTTTGCCATGTACTAAATTTTATGCAGTAAGAGAAGCTTTTATGCGTTTCATGGCTTCCTTTATCTCTGCTTCGGAAGCAGCGTACGAAATCCGGATGCAGTTAGAATCTCCAAAAGCTTCCCCGGTAACCGTAGCTACGGTCGCTTCTTCCAAGAGATACAACGAAAAGTCTGAAGCATTTTCAATCTTTTTACCCCGAAGTGTTTTTCCGAAGTAATAGGAAATATCCGGAAATACATAGAAAGCTCCTTCCGGCTCGTTGGTTTTAAAACCGGGAATTTCAGAAAGTAAGTTCAAGATGAGACTACGACGTTCCTTAAAGGCATCGACCATATATCGGATCTTACTTGGTGGATTCTCTAAAGCCGTGATGGTAGCGCGTTGGGCAATACAATTGGCACCACTTGTGATTTGCCCCTGCATCTTATTGCAGGCTCGAGCGATCCATTCGGGTCCTCCAATATATCCAATACGCCAACCGGTCATGGCATACGCTTTTGAGACGCCATTTACAACGACCGTGCGATCATACATATCTTCGAATGCAGCCATGGAAGCGTGTTCCCCAACAAAATTGATGTGTTCGTAGATCTCATCGCTCACCACAATAATATTAGGATAGTTAACCAGAACATCGGCTAACGCGCGAAGTTCCTCCTTACTATAAACCGATCCGCTGGGGTTACAAGGTGAGCTGTAAATAATCATTTTGGTTTTGGGAGTGATCGCTGCCTCCAATGCTTTTGGAGTCACTTTAAAATCGGATTCGATCGTAGTTGGAATCTCAACCGGAACACCGCCTGCCAATTTGCTAATATCGGCATAACTCACCCAATAAGGAGCGGGTAGTAAGACCTCGTCCCCTTCATTTAAAAGAACCATAGCCAGATTTGCCAGAGATTGCTTGGCACCCGTGGACACTACTATTTGAGCAGGAGTATACGTTAGGTCATTGTCGCGTTTGAACTTGGTAATAATTGCTTTCTTCAAATCGCCATACCCATCTACAGGGGTGTATGTGTGGTAATCGTCTTTTATAGCTTGAATGGCACCTTCTTTTACAAACTCAGGAACTGTAAAGTCCGGTTCTCCCAAACTTAGGCCTATTATATCTTTTCCTTCTTCGCGTAGTTCACGCGCTTTAGCCGCCATGGCCAATGTGGCAGAAGTTGCCATCTCGTTGACTCGATTCGAAAGTTTTGGATTCATAGGGTGTTATGCGGAAACTGCAGGTTTCAGTCCCATTTCTCTTAAATGTTCAAAATGTGCGATAATTGCTTTTCGAGTTGTTTTATACTCGTTATAAGGTAGGTTGAATTCCTGCGCGGTTTGTTTTACGATCTGGGAAATCTTTGTATAGTGAATGTGGCTAATGTTTGGAAAAATGTGATGCTCTACCTGGTGATTCAATCCGCCGGTAAACCAGTTCATGATCTTGTTTTTGGTAGAAAAATTCACCGTGGTGAACAACTGGTGGATAGCCCAAGTATTCTTCATGGTGCCGGAAGGGTCCGGAAGTACAATGTCAGCTTCTTTCACCACATGTGCCAATTGAAAGACGATACTAAGTATAAGTCCGGCCACGTAATGCATAATAAAGAACCCGATCAATATTTTCCACCATGCAATATTGAAGAATAAAATAGGTAAAACGATCCAGATAGCGGCATAGATTATTTTAGTCACGATCAAGATGCTCCATTGTGTTGCCGGTTTGGGTAGTTTCCCATAAGATAATTTTTGAGCCAAATATCGTTTGGTCTGCAGGAAATCTGATGTCAATACCCAATTGATGGTGAGTAAGCCATAAAAAAAGATACTGTAATAGTGCTGAAATTTGTGAAGTCTTCGCCATTTCGAATGTTTCGAGAACCGAAGGATCCTTCCGGCCTCGAGATCTTCATCGTGCCCGTGAATATTGGTGTACGTATGGTGTAAGACGTTGTGTTGTACTTGCCAGTTATATACATTACCGGCTAAAATATACATGCTTCCGCCCAAGACCTTATTGATCCATTTTTTTGAAGAATATGCTCCGTGATTGGCATCATGCATCACGTTCATACCTACGCCGGCCATTCCAACACCCATCACAATGGTAAGTAAGAGTTGGGCCCACCAAGGAAAGTTAAGCGTAAGGAATAAGAAATAGGGCGCTAGGTAGAGGGAAAACATGACAATAGTCTTTATATGCAGCTTCCAGTTACCATTACGGGAGATGTTATTTTCTTTAAAATAATCATTAACACGTTTGTTGAGGGTTCTAAAAAACTTAGCAGAATCAACTCTTGAGAAGGTAATTTGTGTTTGTATCACAATGTGTTTGTTTTAAATGGGGATCCCTTTTTAGGAAAGGGCTAAAATACGCATCTTAGCTGTAAAAAAATGGTATGAAATCATAAATTTATCAAAGAAAAGCTACTTTTGCCGTTAATATCTCGCTATGGAATTATTGAAACACTATTTTACGCAACTTTCTGATACTCAATTAGAACAGTTTAATAAGCTTCAGGAGCTGTATCAAGACTGGAATGTGAAGATCAATGTAGTTTCCCGGAAGGATATTGACGAATTATACCTACGTCATGTATTGCATTCGCTGGGGATCGCTAAAGTGCAAAAGTTTCTTCCGGACGCAAAAATTCTGGATGTTGGAACTGGAGGAGGTTTTCCCGGGATTCCATTGGCTATTCTTTTTCCTGAAACAAAATTTCATTTGGTAGACAGCATCGGTAAGAAAATAAAGGTCGTGGAAGAAGTTGCCGCGGGGCTTGGTTTAGAGAATGTGGAAATAACGAACGCTCGGGTAGAGACGTTGGACGGACAATACGACTTTATCATTAGCAGGGCTGTGGCACAAATGGAGACATTTGTTCACTGGGTAAAAGGACGTGTAGTCAAAAAATCTCGGCATGAGCTTAAGAACGGTATACTTTATCTAAAAGGAGGGGATCTTACCGAAGAGCTGGCCCCATTTCCAAAAGCCACTGTATACAATCTTCAGGGTTATTTTACTGAAGATTTTTTCGAGACGAAGAGTGTGGTGCACCTTCCGCTAAAATATAAGGCATAAAAAACTCCGGTCATGACCGGAGTTTTTCTTCAGAAAGTATTCTATTTATTTTGCAATTATAATTTTTTCTACTTTTGAGGCATTCTCACTGGTGACTTTCAAAAAGTAGGTTCCGTTCTGTAAACTTGAAACACTCACTGTTTCAGAAGCCGTGATGTTGCTTTGTGTTAGGATTAATTTCCCAAGCATATCATACAACTCGATCGTAGCATTTTCAGCATTTACGATAAAAAGTTGGTCCTGTGCCGGATTTGGATATACAATGAACTTATAAAGGCTGTCAAGATCTTCAATGCCAAGAACCCCATTAGTAGAAAAGTTCTTACTCTCTCCGGAACCGTAATTTCCATTTGTGGAATATACTGTGGTGCCTTCAGCATCTATAAGCGTAACGGCGCCGCCACCATCTCCGTAAGAATCCATTAAATTGAAGGTGTAGCAGTCTGCAGATAATTGGAAGGTCTCATTGATCTCTATATTATCGGCATAAGGACCACCACTGTACAAAATGTTTCCATCGATGTCCTTAACATTCCAAGTACATTCTTCACCCCAACCGTCTGTATTCAGGGTCATATAGTATTCAAAATATCCCTGTTTTTTTGCGCTTTTATTCTTCTTGCTTGTAGTAGACCGGAAGAGAATGTACCACTCGAGGGCAGTGCCAATTTTGAAACACTTGTCATTTCAAGTGATTCTCCGGACAATTTTTTGGTCATTAACGAGACCGTTACGTTTTCGGTCACGGGTGATGATGGGGTCGATTACACCAATGAAGCAGTTTTCTATGTGAATCAATCCGAAATCTCAGGTGCTACCTATGCTTTTAATGGGGAAGGAAGTTACAGTGTCTACGCTTCTTACTTAGGGGTGAATAGTAATACGTTGGATTTTGAAGTAATAGGCGCTTCGGAAAGAGTTGTGCTTATAGACCATACTAAGGCACTACGCAATCAAACTGTCACATTTTCAATGGTGGATTCTGAAGGGAATGATGCTACTTCTGAAGCAACCTTCTATGTAAATGATACGGCAATCACAGGAAACACCTATGCTACTGCCACGACCGGGACCTATTCGGTATATGCCCGTTATGAAATTGCAGGTTCTACCTTTGACACAGAGAATAAATCGTTCGAAATATTTGTTCCGGTTAGAAAAGTGGTCATTGAAGATTATACAGGTACATGGTGTGGTTTCTGTCCCAGTGTGGCCGCAGCCATTATCGATGCCCATGCCCAAACCGATGACATATCGGTAGTCGCGATACATGAAACAGCAAACAGCAATCCCGATCCCTTCCATTTTCCGCAGGTTCAATTATTAAAAGATGCCTTCGGGGTAACCGGTCTGCCGGCAGCCCGTATTAATAGAACCACCAATTGGAACAATCCATACGAAGTAAGCGATGTTACCGCATTGGCAGGGGAGCCAACAAATCTTTCTATCGCGATACGTTCTCAAGTTTCCGGTTCCAGCCTTTCCGCAGATGTGCGTGTGCTTTACGAAGAAGGTTCTCAACCGGGAGATAAATTGGTACTCTATCTGGTAGAGAATGGTCTTATCTATCAGCAAACAAACTATTATGACACAGATCCTACGAGCCCGTATTATAACATGGGAAATCCTATTCCCGATTTTGAACACAACGAGGTACTGCGCCTATCGCTTACCGATATATTCGGGGACGAGATATCAAGTACGCCGGCTTTTGGAGCGTATAGTGCCAGCTTTACAATTTCATTGCCTTCCGATTATGTAGTAGAAAACCTCGAATTGGTAGCCATGGTGGTAAGTGCAGACAATACTGCAAGAAATTCACAACACGCTCCCGTGAATTCAGATAAAGGTTACGAGTAATTTAATACCCGACTTACTAAAAAAAACCCAAGGCTTGAAACCTTGGGTTTTTTATTCGCACTGCATTTTGTTATCCTAAAAACGGGTATTTATAATCGGTAGGAGAAACAAAGGTTTCCTTGACCATGCGAGGAGAAACCCAACGGTACAGGTTCAGTTTACTGCCGGCTTTGTCATTGGTGCCGCTTGCGCGTGCACCGCCAAAAGGTTGTTGACCCACCACTGCACCCGTAGGTTTATCGTTGATATAAAAATTGCCTGCGGCATTCTCTAGGATACGCACCGCTTTTTCCAAAGCGTAACGATCTTCGCTAAATACGGCACCCGTCAAAGCATACTCACCGGTCTCATCCACCAAATGTAAGGTCTTTTCCCAATCCTTGTCCTCAAATACATAGATGGTCACCACAGGACCAAACAATTCTGTACACATGGTAGCGTACTTAGGGTCCTTGGTTACAATAACGGTAGGTTCTATAAAGTATCCCTTGCTTTTATCGTAGTTGCCGCCAACTACAATCTCTGCATTTTTATCCTTTTTTGCTTGGTCGATATACTTAGTGAGCTTTTTAAATGACCCTTCATGGATCACCGCCGTAATAAAGTTGCTCATATCCTCGGGAGTTCCCATTTTAAAGGAATTCACATCGGCAATAAGTATTTTCTTCACTTTTTCCCAAATACTCTTTGAAATATAGCAGCGACTTGCAGCACTACATTTCTGTCCCTGAAATTCAAAGGCACCTCTCGCAATGGCGGTAGCTACCTGTTGTGGGTTGGCGGTCTTGTGGGCCACGATAAAATCTTTTCCCCCTGTTTCACCTACGATACGCGGATAGGTCTTGTAGTTGTGAATGTTCGTTCCAATCTTTTGCCAAATATCTTTAAATACATGGGTAGATCCGGTAAAGTGCAGTCCGCTAAAATCGGGACTTGCTAAAACAGTATCGGTGATCATTACAGGATCGCCCATGACCATATTGATCACCCCGGCAGGTACTCCTGCCTCTTTGAATACATCTAAAATCACTTTTGCTGAATATACTTGGCTGTCACTGGGTTTCCATACTACAACATTCCCCATGAGCGCAGCACTCGCAGGCAGATTTCCGGCAATTGCCGTAAAATTGAAAGGGGTGATTGCATAGATGAAACCTTCCAGCGGACGGTATTCAAGTCTGTTCCATGCTCCCGAAGTAGATTCCGGTTGTTCGGCATAGATCTCAGTCATGAACTGTACGTTGAAACGTAAAAAGTCGATCAACTCACAGGCTGCATCGATCTCCGCCTGATAGATGTTCTTTGATTGACCCAACATGGTTGCAGCGTTGATCTTTGCACGGTAGGGACCGGCAATTAGTTCGGCGGCACGTAAAAAGATACCGGCGCGTTGTTCCCAAGGAGTCGCGGCCCAATCGGTGCGAGCTTTTAAGGCTGTTTCTATAGCATCACTAACATTCTTTTTTGTCGCTTTATGATAGGTACCTAAAATGTGCTTATGATCGTGAGGACAACTCATGGTAGCCGTGTCCCCCGTTTTTACGTTCTTTCCGTTTATAAATAGCGGAACTTCAACTGTGCTATTGTACATCTTTTTGTAGGTGGCCAATACCTCTTCACGTTCCGGAGATCCCGGTCTGTATTCTTTTACCGGTTCGTTCACGGCAACGGGTACTTCAAAAAATCCTTTTCCCATACTTATTTTCATTTTTTCCACCCTTGCGGGGGATTGTTAGTAGTTCTGTTTGAGCATTCTAAAAACTGAAGTGGCAAAGGTACAAATTTCAGAAGGGATAAATAAATCGCTAATGTGATAAGTTGTACGTAATTCCCTCGCTTTTTTGTAATTTACTTTGCAAAAATAAAGAACACAGTAGATGTGTACAGTAACATTTGTTCCAAAGGGGAATAAGGACTTTATAGTTACATCCAATAGGGATGAGGCGCCCATGCGTCACACATTGGCTCCACAATTATATGAGATCGATGCAGTCACGGTCTTGTTTCCTAAAGATTCGATTGCGGGCGGTACTTGGATAGGTGTGAGCGGTGCCCGGCGAATGGTCTGCTTACTCAATGGAGGTTTTACGGCGCACGAACGAAAAGACAATTACCGCATGAGTCGAGGAATCATTGTGAAGGATCTCTTGGTTGCTTCGGAAGGGCGTTCTGCCATGCAACACTATGATTATACCAATATAGAACCCTTCACTATTATTATGGTCGATTGGAAAAGGGATTTACAATTGGTAGAATTGGTGTGGGACGGTGAACAGGCTCATATTGCTGAAAAGCCTTTGGCACCCCATATTTGGTCATCTTCGCTGCTGTATTCTGAAGAGGTGAAACGAAAGAGAGAGCAGTGGTTCTCCCAATTTTTATTGAAAGATGTAACGCCTTCCGAAGCAACACTGCTACAATTTCATAAAACGGCAGGTGATGGAAACAAAGAATCCGACGTTATCATGGATAGGGGCTTTGTAAAAACAAAAAGTATTACACAGATCGTAAAGGAACGAGCCTTGAAAATGCGGTATGAAGATCTGCAAACGGGAAAGATCGCTGCCCATTCTCTTGCCCTTTAAACATCGCTAGGCAGCACCCCAAAAGCCTCTTTATAGCTTTTTGAGAAATAGGACAGGTTAGCGTAGCCTACTTGATATGCCACTTCAGATACCGATGCCGCTTTTTGTTCTAAGAGATCTTTGGCTCTCGTTAACCGGAATTCCCGAATCATTTGGTTGGGCGATTTTCCTACGATGGATTTCAACTTTCTATTTAGTTGGGACTTGCTGAAACCTACCGAACAAGCAAGGTCTTCTACCGAATAAAATTCGTTATCCATATGCTCCTCTATTGTTTTGATAACCTCCTTGATAAAACGTTCATCCATGGAGCTCAATCTTATTTCGGAAGGACCAACCTTTAGCTCACCTCCAAATTTTTCACGGAGTTGAGCGCGTTGATCGATCAAATTTTTAGCACGGATAAGCAATTCACGGCCGTCGAAAGGCTTTATGAGATAATCGTCGGCGCCGGTTTCCAGGCCTTCTATTTTGGCCTTTTGGCCGGCTTTAGCGGTTAAAAGAATGATGGGTATGTGACTAGTCCTGATATCTGTTTTTAACACCTCGCAAAGTTCAATTCCGTTCATTTCTGGCATCATAACATCACTAATAATTAGATCAGGCAGCTTCGTTAATGCAATGCTCATGCCTTCTTTCCCATTTGTTGCGGCAAGTATGTTAAAAGTTGTTTCCAATTGTTCTGCTATATACGCTCTTAGGTCGGGATTGTCCTCCACAATTAGTAACAGAGGGCTTTTTGTATCGAAATTATGTTCTACGGAAAAGGAAGTAGCTTCTAACGCAATTTGTGTGCTATCTGCAAAATTCAGCGCACTCTCAGTAGAAACATCAATAATTGCTTCGGCGCTAAAATGGGCTTTACGATATGGAAGAATTACTTTGAAAACAGTTTCAATCCCCTCGGTGCTAGTCACGCTAATATGTCCTCCGTGCAGCCCGACAAGTTCCTTTACTAGTGCCAATCCAATACCCGTTCCTTGATCTTGTGTTGTTTCTGTCTGATAAAATCGATCAAAAATATGTGATATAGCTTCTTTGGGAATCCCGCTGCCTGTATTACTTATTTTTATTTTAATTAAGCCGTTTCTATCTTCAACGGTAACGGTAACTCTTCCGTGTTCGGGAGTAAACTTAATTGCATTCGACAATAAATTTACCAATATCTTTTCCAGCTTATCCCGATCATAATATGAATTTTCTATGGTTTTTGGAAAATGTGTCTGGAACTGAATGTGCTTGATCTCGGTAAGGCTTTCAAAAGAAAAGACAATCGATTTCACGAATTGAATAAGGTCTCCTTTACTCACTTGCAAGCTCATTCTACCTTGATCTAATTTTGAAAGATCTAAAATTTGATCTACCAAATTTTGAAGTCGTATAGCATTACGTTTCATCACCTTTAGATGTTTTCCTCTAACCGGTATTTCGTGGCTATCTTCAATAGCTTCAGAAGCAGGAATATTTTCAAGTGACTGGTTAATGGGGCCAAGAATCAATGATAGAGGTGTTCTAAACTCGTGCGAAATATTGGCAAAGAACTTCGATTTTATAGAAGCTATCTCGCGTACCTTCGCTACTTCAGATTTGGCGCGTTCACTTAATTGCATTTTTCTGGCAATGGCCAATGCCAATATGAACATTAGACCCATATTGGCAATCATCCAAGGGTTGGGAGTTTCCCAAAATGGGATAAGCCCATTTTGCCATAAGATTCCCAAAATGGAAAAAATAAATGACCAAATTGACGATGCAACAAAATAACGGAGCATGGTATCTTTATAGAACGCCAACCTAATTGTAATAAGTAAAACCAATAAAAACCCTATTCCTGCAAATACGTATTGGACAGAAACTAATGGGTTGATACCAATACTAAGAATTACCACAGATGTGGGAATAACGATTAGGAAATAGCAAATTACACCTACCACGATCTTATCCCATAACGCATTGATTTGTTTTAAATTGGTGAATTTCCTGCCAAACTGCAAGTAAATTGCTTTGCTGCCCATTGTTAAGAAAATCCAAGCAATGATAGAGGCTTTTGGGAATTCAGAAAAGAGAGTTTCTAGAAATGGCAATCCAAGAATAACCGATTGTTCGTAAATACCCACAAAGGCAAAATAACCAAACAGATATAAATAGGAACGGTCTCTTGTATAAAAGAAAAATGCCAGCACATAGATAGAAAGAATAATTGCAAATCCAGAGATCCAAACAGGTTGCTCTTTTTGATTAAATGCAATCGCGGGATCTCGGAGTTCAATTTGTGTATAAATTTTTGTCTTGTCGTAAATTTTAAAATATACAGTGGTTGCTTCATCTTGCACTAGCGAAATGGGAAACCGAAGCAGTGAGGCGGGAAAAGGAACAGCTTTTTTTGATGCAGCCACATACACACCGCTTATCAGGCTATCTCTTACTACCTGGTTCTGCACGTAGTATGCTTTTATACTATCATGCGGAGTAACGTAATTGAAATTCTCGTAAATGCTTTTAAAAACCAAATGCTGATTGGTAAGTGTAAGCCTCGGTTGTATGGAAACCCGAAGCCATATCGGGTATTCGGAAATTATAATCGAATCCTTCAACGGTTGAAATAAATTCGAATGACTAGTTCTTAAAATACCATCTATACTATAATTTTTTTCAGACGCAATGAAATAATCAGTTTTTGAAAACAATGATTGTATAGGATATGTGTCATCTAAAGTAAATACACGGGTTGTGTCATTTGAATGCGGTTCTTGTGAAACGACATGCAGCATGCTTCCAAAAAAACAAATAAGAAGCCATATGTGTAAGGTAAATCGCATTGGTTCGCTAGTGTATGTATTTGATAGTTAAGATACTAAAAAAAAGCAACGACGTATCCCTTAAGGCATACATCGCTGCCTTCAAAATAGTTATTTACTTGCCATAGCATACCAGTTTGCATACATTATGGAAACAGGTACTGGAGCGCGTTTCAGCATTTCTTCGTTCTGAAATACCTCGAGATCTAAATTGTGAAACGAGATAATTTTCCAGTCGTTCTGTTTCTTTTCCAATAGCATTGAGATTAGTACTTGGGGATGCTCTGGACGTTGTTCATCTTTTGAAGTAACAGCGCCAAATACATGTACCAAAGCGAAATCAGTTGTTAAGAATTTAATTTTATCGATGGTATAAAAAAGCTGGGTCTCTTTGTACATCGTGTCAAAAATACGTTGATGTCCCATGCTGTTTGCTTCAAGAGATTGCTCTTTGAAATAATACCCGTTCCAAACGACGAAGTCGTGCGAGTCCCAAAAGGCGCTTGCAAAGGTCTCACCATTGGCATTGTTCCAACCGTTTTGAATGAGTTGAATGGTATGCTTAATGGCTTGCTCGTCAGTCTTGGATTGAGCGACGGTAGTGGTCGTAAATAAAATGAAGATGGATAAAAATACAGGTGATTTCATATGAATGTAATTTAAAAATGATTGTTATTGCATTGTAATAGGTGCCGATGTCCATCGATCAAGTTCTAGACTTGCATGCTCCATAATGTGCTCCATCATGGATGATGAATACTCGTAGCACATAAAAATGAGACTAATACAACATACGACAACTAAGAGCGTGTGCACGTACATTGTGAGTTTTTGAGTTTGTGTAATTTTGAATTTCATGATCTTACTTTTTAAATTGGTTAATCCTTTTGACTGCACCAAAAGTAAGATTGCTGATATAGAGAAGTTTATAAAAAACAAGCGAGTACTAACACTTTTGACGCATATGGATGACCTTGCGTCAAAATTTGCAGTAAATAATTAAAAATTGTTAAACTGAAACAGGAGCAGCCTTTAATTCATAGCAAAGGGAGCACTCAATTTAAAAGAGGGAATCGCCACCCGGAACTTACGGGTAGAAGAAAAATTGACCATAGCATAGTAACCATGCATTGCTCCAAAGGGAGAAAGTAACAAACAACCACTGCTGTACGAGTGGGAAGTACCGGGTTGTAGTACGGGCTTTTTTCCTATCACGCCTTCACCCTCAACGACCTCAAGATCGTTTAGAGCATCTTTGATCTTCCAATGGCGGGTCGTGAGTTGTACAACATCTTTGCTCTGGTTTTCGATCGTGATGGTATAGCCAAAAGCATAGTATATTTTATAGTTCTTATAAAATGTACCTTCAAAAGAGGTCTCTACCGAAACCTTAATGCCTTGTGTAACCTGTTGTACCATACTAATAGGTTGCTGCCGTCGCCGCAAAGAAAATCAAAGCGGCTATGCTGGAACTTATCCAAAAAACAATGTTTAAAAATACAAATTTTAAGATTGTTATCAAACGGCTTTGTTTATAGAAATTCCGAAGGGCTTTATAAAAATAGAACGGACCAATGAACGCAAAAACAATCCCGGAGAATATGCCGTCATTAAGTAACGTATCCGGGATGATACAAATGAGAAGCGCTAAAAAGAGAAAGCTGAAAATATGGAAGATAAAGATCATATGCTCCATATAGGTATATTTCCTGCGCGAGTACATAAGCCAAAAGAAGAAGGCAAAGAAAGGCGTAAAGAAGAAAAGGAAGAACGGGGTTTTTCCCATTAGGTAATCGACGAAGCCAAAGGGGTCTTCGGAAATGCGGTCTATTGCACCGTTCTTGTTGTACAGCCATCGATTCAATGCGGTCTTGGAATGCTTCAGGCTGTCTAAGGCTGTATTGGCATTCTTGATGTCGTGTAATTTATAGAAATCACGATAGAGCATGAAGCGCTCTACCAATCGCTCTCCACTACTAAGGGTATCCAGATCGGCTTCAGAGATGTATGTAAAAGTATCTTCTGTAACGTCCGGGTTGGGTTTGGACAGGGTATCCCGGTTCATCACCACAGCACCTTCGTTAATTTTTAGGGTATCTACGGTTCCCTCTTCATTTTTGTACGTGAAGGTTTGGTTTTGAAGTGAGTCTAACGGAACGGCGGTGTCGTTAGATTTAAAGTTAACAAAAGGACTCGATCCCGTACCAAAGAACGCGATAAGGCTTTGCAGTAAAAAGTAAATTATGGAAACACTTAAGAAGAAGCGAAACGGGTTTGCATATTTCAATCGTTGGCCTTCGGCATAATTGCGAGTAATGGTGCCCGGTTTAATTAACAGATCTTTGATGGTATAGCGCAGCCGGGAGTCGTATACCAAAATGCTTCCCATAAATTCACTGAAGAAATCTGTTAACGACAACTGCTTCTTCGTATTTAATTGCGAGCATTACGAGCAGTAGCGATCACTAAGGTCCAAAGGATGACCGCAATTCAAGCAGGTGGTGCTTCGGTATTTGAACGCTTTTCTGCTATTTCCCTTTACAAGTTTATCGTTGGCCATGCCCTAAAGATAGTAAAAGTCCGTTTTCGCTTCGGAAGGGGTGCCTTTTTTTATGGATGCTTCGGAAAGAACTTCAGTAGAGAAACACTTCAGAAGAATTCACTTTCAGAAGAAATCACTTTCAGAAAAACAGTAACTTAATTATTGGTGATATTGATGGAACTGGCGGTTCCCATGCCAATAATGCGGTCGAAGCGCGCCCCGAGATCACGATAATAGACCAACACGGTATATTCGTTCTCTGTTTGCCAGAAATCTCCGCTAATGGCACCTCCGTCTACGGAGCCGTCACGATCCACCACCACATACTTATAATCGTAATACCCTTGTTTGAAGAGGCGCGAATTGCGATAGGTATCACTCGCAGGATCATACTCCATATACGTGGTTCCGTCGATGGTCCAATTGTTGAAATTGCCGTAGAGGTGGATCTCCTTATCGCCAATGTCCTCGAAGAACTGAAGGTTAAAATGCATGCGTACATATTCGGCTTCTATATTTTGGTTCTGGGCATCCACATTGCGCACCACGAAATTACCGTTGATATCGGGATTGTATGTATAGGGGCGGTCCTTGCGCGCTGCATCTGTATATAAGAAATTCTCATACACATCGCTCAGGGAGACACGACGTACGCCAAAGGTCGCCGAGCGAACTTCCTTGTTGTCGAAGCTAAGAAATTCATTGCCGCCCCAAAACGCAGCTTCCTGATCGTAGCGATAGATAAGTTCTGTGCCAATAGTGTATTGTGGTTTGAGGTTGGTAATGGCCGATTTTAAATTGCTATTTTGAAGCACCAGCGTATTTACTGTTTGCTTCGGATTGATAAGCAACAGGCTAGGTGAGTTGACCGTAAACTGTACCACCTGCTTTTCTTCAATGAAATTGAGGTCTCTGGAACGTTTTATCTCTACACCCACCCCTACAATGTTCTCGATCACCATGAATTTTCGAGAGAAAATAAGTTCGTTATCGTCGTTGTAGATGCTGAGTAGATAGTTACCGCTCTTTTCAATTCTTCTAGTCTCACGATTGGGAATGGTAAGGGTGTAATGCGAAAAGATTTGAAGGGTGTTCAAGGAGTTCTCGTAGGTTTCAATACGCACCTCATCGAAGCCGTCCAGATATTCACCTTTTGACAGATCGCTGGGCGTCCAGTCGAAATTGTGATGTGTGATGGTGTAATAAAAATCTTCTTCCTGTCCGTTCAATGCATCAAAGGAAAGCTGCAACCGTTCCCCTAAACGAATGATGGGCAACTGACTTTGGGAAGTGGTTCCGCTAAATTGTATGGTGCTGATGTAAGGCGGTGCAACTTTTTCTTCGGCTTGGGAGAAGGAGGGAAAAGCATGCAAGACAAGAAGCGTAAGGACAACAAACTTTTGTAACATAGAGACAATTTTATGAGGCTAAAGATAAACAAATTTTGTGCCTTAAAAATTTCAGCAAAAGCGGTTGTTGATGGAACAGGAAAAATCCTTCTTTTCCAACAGGATTTTTCCTGTTTTTTATATAATTGGTTGTAAAGAATTATTATTTATCTCAAATTTATACTTAAGCAAATTAGATTGAATACATACTAATTAACTTTAACTAACCATCCAATGAAAAAAGCTGTATTTTTCTTACTATTTATTTGTTCTATAAATGTTGTTTTTACTCAAAATCAACAAAGTTATTATATTGAGCTGAAAGACGGATATGATTTAGGAGGTATCCAAAGAACTACCCACTCTGATGGTACTATCTCCATAACTACCAACATTAATGATTTTTCATCAATCATTAATGCTAAAACAGTTTATTCTTTTGAGAAAGCTTTTCCTACAGCAGAAACTCCTAGGTTGCAAAGAGTTTATGTTATTACAATGGATTCTAATTCACAAATCAATGATATTTCTACTCGAAATGAAGTTGAAAGAGTAGTGATAAATGAAGAGATTGTTTTTACAGATGGCTCTATGCCAGTCACAGACACTTCCCCTATATATCCTAATGATTATGATGATATAATTACTGGTGGTAGAAATGCAGCTTTAGAACTCATAAATGCTCCCTTAGCATGGACGATTACTGCAGGTGATCCGAATGTTTTAGTTGGTGTAGCAGATTCAAAATTTGATCTTAACCACGAAGATTTAAATGGTCAAATGATTGATAATATAATACTTGTTAATAATACTACAAACCATGGCACAGGTGTTGCAGGAGGCATCGCTGCAAAAACAAATAATAATGTAGGCATTGCAGGTTTAGCATATAACGCAAAATTAGTGGGAGCAACATGTGGAGGTTACGCAAGTGGTTTGATTAATGGTTTACTTGTGCTGTCTAATTATCCCGGTGTAAGGGTAATCAATTGTAGTTGGGTGATTTGCGAACAAAGCCCAAGCAAACAATTTTTGGATGATGTAATTGCTGAAGTAACTGAAAATGGTGTTTTGGTTGTTGCGGCAGCAGGTAATGGTGTAATAGGGAACAGTTGTGGTGCAGATGGGAATGGATATGCCTATCCGGCGTCTTATGATGCTACACTTTCTGTAACCAGCGTAGGTGCAAGATTTCCAATTGGCTATCATCATAATATTGTAAATCCGGATGGTAATATATATTGGGAAAGATCATGGTTGGATATTCATGAATTTCGACCACATGTACCTTCCGAAACGCATTCACATACCCACAATGATAAAGTGGACGTAAGTGCTCCGGGACAACTTGTGTTAGCAATCACCGATAAATATGATGAACACCCTTCTGGATATAGAATAGCATCTGCAACTTCAATAACAACTCCATATGTTACAGGCTTGGCAGCCCTAATATTTTCTGTAAATCCTAGTTTAACCCTTTTCGAAGTTAAAGACATAATAAGAAATACTACAGATGATATTTACTGTATTCCACACAATCAGCCTTATATTGGTCTTTTGGGCACAGGAAGAATTAATGCGTATCGGGCTGTCCTAACAGCACAATGTACCCTTAACCCTGCCCCCGGTCTTGATCTCGCAATGCAAGATTCTCACGTTGATGGATTTGCGGAACCAAATACTGCGACTACTCAACCTTGGCGCAGTGAAGATATTTGGGTTAGAAACCAAAATGATGGAAAGCTCATCAAAGAACATCAAAACCCCGAATACGATCCAAATAACTCCAATTATGTATATGTACGAGTCACAAATAATAGTTGTCAAGCATCAACTGGTGGGGACAATCTGAAACTATATTGGTCAAAGGCTAACACTTCATTGCAATGGCCTTTACATTGGGAGGGAAATTTTTCTATTGAAAACCCGCCGGGCTCAGGCAACTTTGTTTTAATGGGAGATGAGATAGGGACAATAACCATTCCTCCATTAGGAATAGGAGAGGAGGCTATCATTGAATTTGAATGGACTAATATGCCCAACCCACAGGATTATATTAATATCAATTCTAATCCTTGGCATTTCTGTTTGTTGGCAAGAATTGATACACCTAATGATCCCATGACTTTTCCTGAAGGAATCTCAATTGTTCAAAATGTTTTGAATAATAATAATATTGCATGGAAAAATACAACGGTAGTAGATATTATTCCAGATATATCTTCTTTAATTGGAGGTGTAGTGGGTGTAGGAAATCCTTTCTCTACTACCAAAACCTATAATTTAGAATTGAGTAAGGAGGCTAATGAGACAGGGAAATCAATTTATGAAGAAGCAGAAGTTACCCTTGAGATGGATGATGTGCTATATAATGCATGGGTTAGAGGAGGGCGACTATCACATAATTTAGATTCTACAAGAATAAGCAGGACAAAAATAATTAAAGGAAATAACGCACGATTGGATAATATCCAATTCAATCCAAACGAACTCGGTACTGCTTATATTACGTTCAACTTTTTAACAAAGGAATCGACTTCTAAAAGAGAATTTATTTATCACTTAGCACAAAGAGACAATGATACCGATGAAGTAATTGGGGGAGAAACTTTTGAAATAAAGCGAATCCCGAGAGATACATTTACGGCAGATGCGGGACAAGACAAAGAGATAGATAAGAACGAGAATATTACCATTAGCGCGGAACAGATTAACGAAGCCGCTATATACAATTGGTATGATCCTGCCGGAAATCTCATCTACACAGGTACTGATTTAACGGTATCTCCTAATGTGACACAAACATATAAATTGGAAATTATCTCAGACATCGACGGCTATAAGGATTATGACGAAGTGGAAGTGATTGTAAACCCATATAGTTTAAATACTTTAGTGCCTAACCCTGCTTCAAGTATAGTAACTGTTTCTTATGAAGCAGATGAAGCGACATCTGCTTATTTAATGGTGGTGGATACGCACAGTGGTACTTCAAACAATTATATTTTAGATACTGAATTATTTGAGGCTGTTATAGATATTTCCAACTATCAACCGGGATTTTATTCTGTTGCTTTGATTTGTGATGGAGAAATAGTTGCTTCCAAAAATTTGGTTAAAGAATAATTTTGTAAATTAATTAAAATTTTTAAACCATGAAAGCCCTATCCTTCTTGTTTTTTATCGCTCTAAGTTTTACCGGCATTGCCCAAGACCCGCAATTGTTTGATAATGATTGGTATCTGCAAAAACTTATAATTGAAGAAACAGACTATTTTCCTCCCTATCCTTCTTTTGAAGGAAGGGCTTATTTTAATTCCGAATTTATTGAAGTGGTACATCCATCTTGTGAAGAAGGTTTTCAGAATATTATTCAATATACTAATAACGATGTGTTTGAAATAGGGGACGGAGGTGTTGTGCTTCCGGGAGTTTGTGGAGATCCTATTCTTTGGGAATTCATGGAAGATCACTATGAAATTTATTATCTGGATAATAATTTTGCCAAAAACCCCTTCACCTATTCCTTCAGTTCGGGAGGAAACGGGGAAGTAGTCCTTACCATTGAGAACGCAGACGGAGACCAAGCGGTGTATGGGAATGAACTGCTATCCGCAGCTGCTTTCGATCTTAGCATGTTTCAGGTAGCTCCCAATCCGGTGGGGGACCAACTGTATCTTGTTTCAGAACGGGATATGGCCAACTTCACATTGGAAATATACAATGTACAGGGTATGGGGGTTCTTCGGCCTTCTTCGGAAAACATTTCAGAAAAAATGATAGATGTGTCTATGCTTTCGCGAGGTATTTATTTTCTTCGTATTCAAGACTCCTTGGGTCAAACTGAAATAAAAAAGTTTATTAAAAAGTAAGAAGATGTCTTACAGCACATTCCTTCTTGTTATTTACCCTACTTGAGATGCCGCCTTTAGGGAGCTATTCGGTACACAGCATTTCTTGAAAAAAATCCGTACCCAATGCTGCTAAAATTATACGCAATTATTATGTGATGCTACATTAAATTTATAAATTTGCACTCCCTTAAATCCCGATACTCATCGGGACGGGAAGAAAAAGAAATTTAACACTAGCATCCTATGTCCAAAGACATTAAGATTAAAAAGGGTCTAAACATACGATTGAAAGGCGAAGCCGATAAAACAATATCCAACGCGCCGCGATCCAGAACCTTCTCGATTAGACCTTCAGACTTTCACTTGATTACTCCTAAAATGGTAGTTAAAGAAGGTGCTAAACTACAAGCCGGAGACACTGTTTTCTACGCAAAGGCAAATGAAGCGATCAAATTCGTTTCACCGGTTAGCGGAACACTCACCAAGATAGAGCGCGGCGCAAAACGCGTTATTACCGAACTGGTCATTGAAGCCGAACCTCAAGATACCTATAAAGATTTTGGTGTGGCAGACCCGTCTTCCATGCAACCGGAAGCCATTAAGCAGCATTTACTGGCTGCAGGATGTTGGCCGTTTATAAAACAGCGTCCGTATCACGTGATTGCCAATCCGGATAGCACTCCAAAAGCTATCTTTATTTCGGGTTATGCCACAGCGCCACTGGCGGCCGATTATGATGTGACCTTGCGCGGTAAAGAAAAACAATTACAGGCAGCCCTTACCGCACTGAGCAAACTTACCGAGGGGAAAGTGCATGTCTCTGTAGGAAAAACAGGCGTATCTCCTTTTGAAGGATTAAAAGACATCACCCTTCATACAGTGAGCGGGCCGCACCCGGCCGGAAATGTGGGAGTGCAGATTGCAAAGATCGATCCGGTGAACAAAGGTGAAACCGTTTGGACAGTGAATGCTCAGGATCTGGTGATCATAGGGGATTTATTGCTTACCGGTAAATTTAACGCAGAACGCGTGATCGCTTTGGTAGGTTCTTCTGTTAAGACACCAAAATATTATACGACCAAGATCGGCGCTGAAGTGGCGACGTTTTTATATGATTCAGGATTGACCGAGGAGAACGTTCGGGTGATAAGCGGCGACGTACTTACCGGAAAGCAGATCTCGGTAAAAGGCAATCTTGGATTTTACAACAATACCGTTACTGTGATCCCGGAAGGAGACGATTATGAGTTCTTCGGATGGAACAAGCCCGTGTTCGATAAGATATCCACATCAAGAGCATTGACCTTCTCATGGCTTTTTCCAAATAAGAAATTCGAATTGGACACAAATACCAATGGCGAACACAGAGCTTTTGTGGTCACCGGAAATTATGAAGAGGTTTTCCCAATGGACATTTATCCATTGCAAATTTTAAAAGCCTGTATGGTAGAAGATCTCGATGCTATGGAAGCCTTGGGGATGTACGAGGTGGCCCCGGAAGATTTCGCACTTACCGAGTTCATTTGTGTATCAAAACAACCCCACCAGGAGATCATAAGAAAAGGTCTTGACTTAATGTATAAAGAAATAGGATAATGCTATGGGATTGAAACAAAAATTACATACGCTAAAAGAAAAATACAAAGGAAAAAAAATGGCACCGGCATTCAATGCCTTGCACACCTTTTTGTATCTACCCAATGAAACGACACACTCCGGGTCGCATGTTCGCGCTGCGGACGATCTGAAGCGTACCATGAATACGGTGATCATGGCCTTGATCCCTTGTTTGGTATTTGGAATATATAATGCAGGATACCAGCATTATTTAGCCACAGGAGAGATCGAAGCCGCTGCAGGATTTTTCAGTGGAGAATTTTGGTCGTGGCAAAACTTTGCCATGGGCGCCTGGACCGTACTACCTTTGGTTATTGTATCCTACGGAGTAGGACTGGCGGTAGAATTCTTATTCGCTGTGATAAAAGGTCATGAAGTAGAAGAAGGGTATTTGGTGACGGGAATGTTAGTTCCGTTGATCGTGCCGGTAGATATTCCGCTATGGATGTTGGCGGTAGCCGTGATCTTTGGGGTGGTGATAGGAAAAGAAGTATTTGGCGGTACCGGAATGAATATTTTAAATCCGGCGCTTACCATCCGTGCCTTTTTATTCTTTGCCTATCCTACTTGGATGAGTGGTGATAAGGTTTGGGTTCATGGTGCGGTAGAAAGAGCGAAAGAAATTGCAGCGGGATCGAATGCAGATGCCATTTCGGGTGAGACCATTTTGGGTAGTTATGCACAAAATCAAGATGTCGTCTATAGCCTGCAAGATATGTTCTTAGGGTTTATCCCGGGATCTGTTGGAGAGACCTCGAAATTGTTGATCATATTTGGCGCCTTGTTCCTTATTTTTACCAAAGTGGGAAGCTGGCGAATTATTTTCAGCACACTCATAGGAGCCCTTGCTATGGGATTGATCTTCAATGGTGTGGTGGAAATGGGTTGGATTAATGAAGGAAGTAAATTCTATGGATTGATGACCGTTCCGTTTTGGCAACACCTGATTATAGGAAGTATATTGTTTGGTGCGGTTTATATGGCAACAGATCCTGTTACGGCATCTCAGACTAACAAAGGAAAATGGATTTACGGATTCCTTATCGGATTTATATCCATACTGATACGTGTGTTCAATCCTGCGTATCCCGAAGGTGTCTTCTTAGCAATCCTGCTAATGAATGTCTTTGCTCCAACCATTGACCACTATGTGTTGCAAGGCAACATTAAGAGAAGAATGAAACGTTTAAAAGTTAAAACAGCATAAGAATGGCTATTAACACAGATAAGAACAGTTATACCGTCATCTTCGCCATTGTCATGGTGATCGTGGTTGGGTCTATTTTGGCAGGGTTTGCCAGTGGACTTAAACCGCTTGTGAAAGCAAATGAGAAGTATGAAAAGATGCAGAACATCTTATATGCCATGAATGTCAATGACAATGAAGGCCCAAACGATGTTACCTTTATTCCAACAGATAGGGTTGAGGAAGAGTTCAATAAGTATATCACCAAACAATTGGTGATCCAAGGAGATAATATTACAGAAGACGATCAGGCATTTTTGATCGATCTTAAAAAAGAAGAAACCTTGGCAAAAGAGGAAGGTTATACACGCAGATTGCCTCTCTTTATTGGCGAAAAGGACGGAAAGGAACTTTATGTGATTCCGGTGCGTGGGAAAGGTCTTTGGGATGCCATTTGGGGATTTGTTGCTGTAGATAAGGGAATGACAATTCAAGGCGTTTATTTTGATCATAAAGGAGAGACACCCGGACTTGGAGCAGAGATCAAGCAACGGTACTTTATGGATGATTTTACCGGAGAAAGCTTCTTAAATGGAAATGCTTTTGAAGGAATCACGGTAGCCAAAGGAAACAACGATCCTAAGAATACAGATACTTCAGATAATGAAGTAGATGCCTTAGCGGGAGCGACTATTACCGGCGACGGAGTTTCTGCCATGCTTAAAAAGGATATTAGAATGTACGTACCCTATTTTCAAAAATTAAATCAGTAAGCTATGGGACTTCTATCAAAAAAGGACAGTAAATTAATTTTAGACCCGTTAGCAGATAACAACCCGATCACGATTCAGGTGTTGGGAATATGTTCGGCTTTGGCGATCACGGCTCAGTTGAAACCTTCGATCGTAATGGCGATTTCGGTGGTTTTTGTATTGGGTGTAGGAAACGTGGTGATCTCTTTGATGAGAAATATCATTCCGTCGAAAATACGTATCATCGTGCAGCTTATTGTAGTTGCTACGTTGGTAATTATCGTGGATCAGGTGCTGAAGGCATTCGCGTATGAATTGAGTAAAGAACTATCGGTATTTATTGGATTGATCATCACCAACTGTATCATTATGGGGCGTTTTGAAGCCTTTGCCTTAGGGAATGGCCCTTGGAGATCCTTCCTTGACGGAATTGGAAATGCAGCAGGTTATGGCGTGATCCTCATTATTGTTGGGTTCTTCCGTGAATTGTTGGGATCGGGAACCTTATTTGGTTTTAAGGTGTTGGGTGACCCCGTTGAAAAATCGGGTCTTTATGCCATTGGATACGAAAACAATGGATTCATGGTGTTACCCCCAATGGCATTGATCGTTGTAGGATTGATCATCTGGGTACAACGAAGCAGAAATAAGGAATTGATCGAAGAGAATTAATATTCAGAATAGAACGAAAAGAATAAATAGAAATTCGTTTTGCTGAATAACACAATATTAGAATAACAGAAAAATGGAACATATAGAATTGTTTTTTAAGTCGGTCTTTGTAGACAACATGGTATTTGCCTATTTCTTGGGAATGTGCTCCTACCTGGCGGTCTCCAAAAAAGTAAGTACGGCAGTGGGACTTGGGGCAGCGGTTATTTTTGTATTAACCGTGACAGTGCCAATGAACTGGCTGCTGGATCAATACATCTTACGAGAAGGAGCATTGGTTTGGTTAGGTGAAGGATACGCCGATTACGATCTGAGCTTTCTGTCCTTTATTCTCTTTATTGCTACCATTGCTACCATGGTTCAGTTGGTAGAGATCGTAGTGGAGAAATTTTCTCCGTCATTGTATAATTCATTAGGGATCTTTTTACCACTTATCGCTGTAAACTGTGCGATACTTGGAGGTTCATTGTTCATGCAATCACGTGATATTGCTACCTTTGGTTTGGCATTAAATTACGGGTTCAGTTCCGGGATAGGCTGGTTCTTGGCGATCGTGGCAATTGCAGCCATTCGCGAAAAGATCCGGTATAGCAACGTACCGGCTCCGCTTCGAGGATTGGGGATCACCTTTATTATTACAGGGCTTATGGCGATTGGATTTATGAGCTTCGGAGGAATGTTAACAGGCGGGGGAGAGGAAACTTCTTCTTTGGAAACTGATGGTGAAGTAGGTCTTAAAACCGAAGAAACTATACAAGATAATTCAGAAACTATTGAGATCACTGAGGTTTCAGAAATAACACAACAATAATATGTTTTTAGCAGCAAGTACCTTAGGAGTCATTATTGCGACCGTAGTAGCCTTTTTGGTTTTGACCTTGTTATTGGTTGCCCTATTGCTCTTTACTAAACAAAAATTATCACCTTCAGGACCGGTAAAGATTACCATCAACGATGAAAAGGTCATTGAGGTAGAATCCGGTGGTACCTTATTATCTACCTTGGGTAACCAAAAGATCTTCTTGCCTTCGGCTTGCGGGGGTGGAGGAACCTGTATTCAATGTGAATGTCACGTCCTTTCGGGAGGTGGTGAAGCACTTCCTACGGAAACACCGCATTTCAGCAGAAAAGAATTGAAAGAAGGCGCCCGCTTGTCATGTCAGGTAAAAGTAAAACAGGATATGAATATTCATATACCTGAAGAGGTTTTCGGTATAAAGAAATGGGATGCTACTGTCGTGCGTAACTATAACGTAGCTTCTTTTATTAAGGAGTTTGTGGTAGAGATACCTGAAGATATGAATTATAAGGCTGGTGGATACATTCAAATTGAGATACCTCCTTGTGAAGTTAAATATGAGAATATTGATATCACTGCACATCCTGAAGAACACGAGACACCGGATAAGTTTCAAGAAGAGTGGGACAAATTTGGGTTGTGGCCGTTGGTCATGAAGAATACCGAAACAGTCGAGCGTGCATACTCCATGGCCTCCTATCCTGCCGAAGGACGTGAGATCATGTTGAACGTTCGTATCGCCACACCACCATGGGACAGAGCGAAGAATCAATGGATGAGCGTAAATCCGGGGATCGCTTCTTCGTATATCTTCGATAAGAAGCCGGGCGATAAAGTGGTGATTTCAGGGCCTTATGGGGAGTTCTTTATCAATCCTTCTGAAGCAGAAATGCTGTACGTTGGCGGGGGAGCAGGAATGGCGCCTATGCGTTCGCACCTCTACCATCTTTTCAGAACGTTGAAGACCGGCCGAAAGGTAACATATTGGTACGGAGGACGCTCTAAACGTGAATTATTCTATATCGATCACTTTAGAAACTTGGAAAAGGATTTTCCGAACTTTAAATTCTACATGGCACTTTCTGAACCGCTTCCTGAGGACAACTGGAAAGTGAAGAAGGATATCAACGATGAAGGAGACGGCTTTGTTGGTTTCATTCATCAGGTCGTTATCGATAATTATTTGAATCATCATGAAGCGCCTGAAGATATCGAATTGTATTTCTGTGGTCCTCCTTTAATGAACCAAGCGGTTCAAAAAATGGGCGAGGATTTTGGGATCCCGGACGAGAATATACGTTTTGATGACTTTGGAGGATAAACACATACTATAATAAAAACAAGGCCGTTTCAATATATTGGAACGGCTTTTTTAATTTAGTTCTTAAAAAAACATGTATTTTATCGATAAAAAATTGCATTATAACGATAAAATATTATTTTTGGCATGTTTATTTCGTTCAAACAGAGTTTTTTAAGCCCCCTAAATCACATTGCTTATGAAAAATTTTCTACTATTGGCGCTGCTATTAGCTGTTTTTACGGCTTCTTCGCAAACACTAACTAAAGGGAAAGCCAACACGCCGAGAAAAGTTGATACTACCCAATACGCCAAAGCACTTCAAAAGATCACGGCAGAATACGACCAAGGTAAACTTGCCGCCTTGTACAGTATTTTTTCAACACGAAGAAACCTAGAGAAACAGGAAGCCATCGCTTATGCATTGGTGAACAACTTGCCCATACAAAAATATAATGAAGACGGAACCTTCGATGAATTACAACGCATAGGCCCCAATGGAACCTTGCTCTACTATTCCCTACACAATGTGAATGCGGCTATCTCTACACGGGCGAACCATTTAAATACCGGTGGTACCTTGGGACTCAATGTAAATGGAGATGGATTGACTGCCCATGTTTGGGACGGCGGTCCCGCACGCCCTACACATCAGGAATTTGATGGTCCGGGAGGAACAAATCGAGTGTCTATTAATGATGGTGTCACCGCTATCAACGGCAACAGTTTTCATGCGCAACACGTAACAGGAACTATTGTCGCTTCAGGATTGGTAGCCGCGGCCAAAGGAATGGCGTGGCAGGCCGATGCCAAGACACACGACTGGAACAACGATCTAGCCGAGGCGACTGCGGAAGCTTCAGCAGGGATGCTTATTTCTAATCACTCGTATGGTTATAATGCAACGGCCATTCCGGACGCTTGGTTTGGTCAATATGGCCAAGATGCCAGAGAATGGGATCAACTAATGTACAGTGCGCCTTATTACCTAATGGTAAATTCCGCAGGAAACGACGGTGCAAACAATACGGCCAATGCAATTCCGCTCAATGGCCAATCAGCATACGATAAATTGAATGGAACGGCCACGGCCAAGAACAATTTTGTGATTGCCAACGGACAAGATGCGAATGTGGATGCCAATGGAAACCTGATCTCAGTTACCAGAAATTCCGGAAGTAGCGAAGGACCTACAGACGACTACCGTATTAAACCGGATATCATGGGGAACGGGACAAGCTTGTATTCTTCCTTGGAAACGAGTGATAGTGCCTACGGAAATTTGACAGGTACTTCAATGTCGGCACCCAATGTAAGCGGATCCTTATTATTGTTGCAGGATCATTATTTCGATCTGAATGCTACCTTCATGAGAGCCGCTACACTGAAAGGTCTGGCACTTCATACCGCAGACGATGTGGCGCCTACCGGTCCCGATGCCAACACGGGTTGGGGGCAAATGAATACTAAAGCTGCTGCCGAAGCGATCACCGCGGCACCTACCGGTGCGGTAATTTCTGAACTTACCTTGAATCAGGGGCAATCTTACCAAGTAACCATACAGTCGGACGGCGTGAACCCACTCAAAGCTTCGATCTCTTGGACCGATCCTGCCGGTGCTGTAAATAACGGAACCAACAGCAATACACCTGCACTGGTCAATGACCTTGATCTTCGGCTGAGTAATGGTACCGTATATACACCATGGCGTTTAACCGGTGTGACAACCAATGGTTTTGGCGACAACACGGTAGATCCATACGAACGAATTGATATCGCCGGTGCTTCAGGACAATATACCCTTACCGTAACACATAAAGGAACCCTTTCAAGCGGTTCGCAAAATTTCTCTCTTATTGTTACCGGAGGAATCATTGCAGCAGCATCACCGGAGATCTCTTTCGGGACAACCACTGCTACCACAACAGAACAAACGGACTGTAGTTTTACCGATGTTTCCATTCCGGTGAACATCGCTATGGCACCTTCTCAAGATGCCGATGTAACCTTCACGGTTTCGGGAGGAACAGCTACTAGTGGAGCAGACTTCGACCTGATCACAACATCATTAACTTTTTTACAAGGACAAACCACGTCACAGGATATGATCGTTCGGGTCTATCACGATGGTTTTGTGGAAGTGCCTGAAACCCTTACGGTAGACTTTACCGTCAATCCTAATGGAGGTGATGCCACTGCCAATACCAACGCCGATTCAGTTACGATTACCATCCATGATGACGATCTGGTTCCTGCCAGTACACAAAATATAAACGTTTATAGTGAAGATTTTGAAGATTGGACAGGATGGACCAACCTCGACAGAGACGGGGATGGAAACGGATTTTTATCGCTGTCCTTTACATCCGGAGGCTATACAGGTTTTACCGGACAGTTCGCAGCTTCAGAGACAGACCTTACCGTATTGAACCCGTCCGCAAATCCGCCAAAGGCTACAGCCAATAATTATTTGATCAGTCCACAGATCACGATCCCTGCAGGGACGACCAACACGGCCTTTACTTTTTCCGTTGCAGGATTCAACACAATAGAGCATTATCGTCTGCAATGGACAACGAGTATAGCTTCCTATGCTGCCATTGATGCAGGGATCATCTTGGAAGAACGAGATGCTACTGCAAATACTGGAGATATACGAACGGTAAACAATACTAGCTTGGCCGGACAAACCGGCTATTTTGTCATCCGCCACTACAATTCATCAGCAAATAACGGAATTCTCTTGTTCGATGCGTTAGATGTTGTGGCTACTGTAGAATCACCGATTCAAACCGCTGTGAATACAGCTACGACCAACGACCTCGTATTGGTACCGGGAATGGGAACCTTGTACGGTGCAGATGCCGGTTCGGGAGCCATCATGATGTCCATTACCAATAACAATACGCACAATTACGGTTGTGTAGACATGTCAGTTTCACGGGCGGGAACAGGAGCACAAGCCTATAACGGAAGCACCATACCAAATTTGGTGATGGACAAAACATTCGATATTAACCCGGCAACCACAACTGGTGCAGGAGATACAAGCATCACTTTTTATTTTACCGAAGCTGAAATAGCAGGTTGGGAAACCGCCGTAGGTGGAACGGTAGGGGTTACAAGAAATAACCTTGTAGCCGCTAGAGGGAATGCCTCTAGTTTCACTGAAACAGCAACCTTAACTGTAGGTGCCTTTGGTTCTAATGTGACGCTCACAGGAAACTTTACGGGCCTTGATGGCACTTATTATTTTGGACCGATTGGCGCTTTTGTAAACTGTCCCGGTGTAACCAAAACATGGAATGGCAGTACCTGGTCACCGGTTGGAGTGCCCACTACATCAAATCCTGTGATTCTCTCCGGGAATTATGATACAGCGCTCCATGGAGACCTTAGTGCATGTACTTTAATTGTAAATAATGGAGTGTTCCTTACGGTTTCTCCCAATGACTTTCTACAAGTAAATGGAAATATTACGGTGAATGGTGATATGGATGTATTACATACCGGCAGCGTTGTACAAGTAGATCCTGCAGCCACGGTAACAAACAACGGAACCATCGAGGTATATCTTACAACACCTGTCTTACAAACTCGTGATTTTATGGTTATGGGTAGCCCTATGAGTGCAGAGACGAGAAACGGAGTGTTTAATTCAGCCTTTTTAGTTTTAGATCACACACCGGGGAATTTCGTTCCCCACACAGGGGTTCCTGCAGGGGGAACTAATTTTGCCGATGACAATGGAGATTTTTGGAACTCCTACAACGGGGTGATCAATGTGGGCGAAGGATATATAGTACGACCGCAATCGGGGTATACAGATCCTGCGAATCAAACCTATTCTTTTGTCTACGATCAAGGAACGCTTAATAACGGAGATGTAACTCGAACAGTAACCTACAATGGGACAGGGATCAATCCGGATGGTACGCCCAATGCCTTGGCAAATCCGTATCCTTCAGCGATTTCTGGAGACGATCTTATAAATAATAATCCATTTATCAACGAATTGTACTTCTGGGAACATCTTACGCCACCAAGCTCCAGCATTCCGGGATATGGAAGTATCAATTTCAGTATGGGAGATATTTCTATGTACACTCCGGGTGGAGCATTACCTGCGGCCAACGACCCCGGTACATCAACGACGCCTAACGGTATTGTCGCCACGGGTCAAGGCTTCGGGATTAAAGTAAATGGAGGTGCCAATCCAGGAACCGGATCGGTCACTTTTACCAACGCTATGCGTCTTACCACGGGTAACACTACATTAAGAACGCCCTTGGCAGATGTAGAGAAAGTATTACTTCGTGTACGAAATGATGCTTACAATATTGGAAGTTATGCATTGGTAGGCTTCAACCCCATGGCAAGCAACGGTCTTGACCAAGGTTACGATACCAATCGTATGGCAACTGCTATTTCTCTTTATTCACATTTAGACGATGGAAGTGAACAATTAGGTATTCAAAACAGAGGTGTATTTGAAAGCACGGTGAAGGTGCCTATGGGCTTTGCAACCCAAGTGGAAGCGGAAACCAATTTTGTGATCTCATTGGCCAATGTTGAAGGGCCTCAGGTGTCTCAAGGGGCAATTTATTTAGTTGATACCTTTGAAAATACGGTTACAGATCTTACGGTTTCAGAGTATACATTCTCAAGCATAAAAGGAACTTTTAATGAGCGATTCAGACTTCAATTTGAACCTGAAGTAATTTTAGAGACGCCCGATGTTGTCTTAGAAACCATATCGATCTATCCAAATCCGGTACGGGATATACTCACCATTCTCTCACCGCGGACACCGGTCCTAGCAGTAGAGATAGTGGATGTCACCGGACGACGCGTTCAAAAGATACAGTATAACCAAAGTGCCAATTACACTTTGGATGTGTCATCATTGCGTTCTGCCATGTACTTTATTGCGATTACAACAGAACACGGAACAGTAACAAAACGCATTATTAAAGAGTAATATTCCATAATTTTTTTTTGAGAAAAGCCGTTTCTGCCTGGGAACGGTTTTTTTTATGGAAGTTTAGAGGCAATTTCTTCAGCTCGTGTATCTTTGTAGTTGATATGAAAGAAGAGCTAACAGCACAGGAGTTGCACAACCTCGCCATGAACATCGTGGGCAAGGAATTACAGGAAAACGGTTTCGAATTTTTAGGCGTAAATTCAAAATTGAAAAAGGATCCTCAATTCGTGGCACTTCGGGATAAAAATTTACATTTTGTGGTAGTGCGCGCCGTTTCCTATCCTAAAAATGCAGATGTGTATGATCCTGTTCTCATGCAAACAATGAAGGAACACGCACTTAAATTTGAAGCGAAAACTTTTTATGCCGGAGTGGGATTAGGACACGGAAGCGACTACGCCAAGCCGGTTATAAAAGGGGAAGATTATACAATGGTCTATAATGGTTTACAGGAAATCGTATGAGAAAATTTGGTGTTTTTGCGGTTTTACTAGTATTGCTCTCATGTAAAAATGAGACTTCAAAAGTAACCGTGTTACAAGGCGATGCTTTTGGAACTACCTATACCATTCAATATGTGGGTGGCGATCTAGCCGGTATTGAAAAAGGAGTCGATTCGGTTATTCATACGATCAATCGCTCCATGAGCACGTACATGCCCAATAGTGATATCTCAAAGATTAATAAAGGAGCTTCAGACCTTGTAGTGGACACCGATTTTAAAGCTGTGTTTAGACTTTCTGAAGAAGTACATAAGCGTTCTGGAGGATATTTTGATCCAACTGTTGGTGTGCTTCGGAATGCCTACGGATTTGGTGACGAAAATCCACTTCAAAAGATAGACAGCACAACACTCGATTCTTTATTGCAGTATGTTGGATTCGACAAAGTGCGTCTTACTTCCGAAGGAACCGTAGAAAAATCACATCCTGAGATCTATTTCGACTTCAATGCCATAGCAAAAGGATATGGCATAGACAGAATAGGTGCTTTTCTCACGGCGGAAGGAGTAGATGCTTATTTAATTGAATTGGGGGGCGAAATTTTAGCCAAAGGGACCAACCCCGCCAAGGGGCAACCTTGGGTAGTTGGAATCGAGACAGTGGATTCTCAACTTGATGACCGTACGTTTCAAATTACCATTCAACTTCAAGATAAAGCGATGGCATCCTCAGGGAATTACCGAAAGTTTCGGGTGGACTCCGTAAGCGGAAAGAAATACGTTCACACTATCAATCCGCTCACCGGTTCGACCGAACAAAGTGATGTGACCAGTGCAACGGTAGTGGCAGAAACCTGTGCCGAAGCCGATGCCTATGCGACCGCTTTTATGGCCTTGGGGCTAAAGCGATCCAAAGCTTTGCTGGAAAAGTCACCACAATTGGAAGCCTATCTTACGTACAGTGATACATTAGATGCGCCACAGGTATTTATGACCGAGGGCTTTAAGAGGTTACTTAACAAGTAGTTTTTTACAAACGGGAAGGAGTTCTCCTTGAGCCAGACGGTAGGTGTCGATTTCTTCTTCGGAAAGTGTCTTGGTATAGTCTACTGCGTGTACTTTAAAGCCTGCGTTCGCCAGTTTTTCAAAATAATCCATTCCGTAGATACGCACGTGATCATATTGCCCAAAGATCCTGGCGCGTTCCTTTGGATCGGTAATGGTGTTGTCCTCAAAGGTCGTTTTCCTTTCGGCATCATACGGAACCTGAAGAATAGCCATGCCACCCGGTGTCAAGACACGGTATAACTCCTGCATCGCTTTGGTGTCGTTTGGGATGTGTTCTAAAACGTGATTACAAATAATAAAATCGAAACTTTCATCGTCAAATGGAAGTGCGCAAATATCTGCTTTTACATCAGCCAAAGGCGAGTTGAGGTCGGTAGTTGTATAGTTGAGGTGTTTCAGTTTACGAAATCGTTTGTAGAACGCCTGTTCCGGTGCAAAGTGCAATACCTTATGTGGCTGTGAAAAAAAGGTTGTTTCACGTTTCAGATACAACCAGCACAATCTGTGCCGTTCTAAAGACAGTGTACCGGGCGCTAATACATTGTCACGCACCTTCTCGTAGCCGTAGGGAAGAAATTTTCGAAAGGACTGCCCGTCTATAGGGTCGGTATACCGATTTCCACGAAGAAAGAAGGCCACCACCGGACGTACCAGATAACTAAGTCTAATGAGGAGCGTTCTAGGAATGAGATTCAGAAAATATTTAAAGAGCTGATGCATTGTGTATGGTGTTACAATACCAGCGCTTTCTGTCTAAATTCGTCCTCTTCATTGCTTTTAATTCCTAAAGCCTCATAGATATAGGCAAAGGTGGAAAGCAGTTCGGGTTTGCCATCTACCAAAGCGACGTTGTGTTCGAAATGGGCGCTGGGTTTGCGATCTTGCGTTAAGATCGTCCAGCCATCCTGTAACTGTTCAATACGTCTAGTGCCAAGGTTGATCATGGGTTCGATGGCGACGGTCATCCCTTCAATGAATTTTTTGCCTCGTCCGCGTTTGCCGTAATTAGGCATTTCCGGATCCTCATGCATCTTTCTTCCTAATCCATGACCTACCAGCTCGCGTACAACGCCGTAGCCATGTGCTTCACAATGTTGCTGAATGGCATACCCAACGTCTCCCGTGCGGTTACCGGCTTTAAATTCCCGAATACCAACATACAAGGATTCTTTGGTCACTCTCAGTAATTTTTTTACGTCAGGTGCTATTTCCCCGACTTCAAAAGTATAGGCGTGATCACCGTAGAAGCCGTTTTTTATTGCACCGCAATCAATTGAAATAATATCCCCATCTTGCAGAGGTGTATCGTTCGGGATTCCATGCACGACTTGAGCATTAGGACTCATACACAGGGTGTTCGGGAAATCATATAATCCCAAAAATCCGGGTACGGCTCCATGATCACGCACACAGGTTTCGGCTATAGAATCTAAATACAGGGTTGTAACACCGGGTTTCACCTCTTTGGCAAGTTCCCCCAATGTTTTGGACACCACGAGCGCCGCTTCACGCATGAGTTCAATTTCTTCCGAAGTCTTTGGTATAATCATAGTATGTCTTTAAAAGGAAAACCAACCTTTTCTTCTCTTTTTTGTATTTCCGGTATCAGATTTGGTTTCGCCAATCAAATCCTGATAGATCTCTCCCCAACTCTTCAGTCCGCCCACATTCCTGTCGTCAATAAAGAGATCGGCGTTGATCTTTCTGCTGTATTTAGGATCGAACTCCTCTTCGGGAAAACTTTTATTAACCGCATAAAAGGTGACACCGTGTTCCTTACAAAAGGCTACTGCTTCATCAAGGGCTCGTCCGTTTCGATAGGTCCAAAGGATCAATCGGTGACCGCGTTCTTGTAGCTTCTTCAAGGTGTCGAAAGCAAAGATAATTGGCTTGCCTATTTTGGGATACTCATCCTCAACAATAGTTCCGTCAAAATCGACCGCTATGGTATAGGTTTCGTGCATGATACGTCAATCAAACGGCAAAAATACGAAGAATATTACCATTCTTAAAGTTTAATATTCAGAAGAAAAGATGGTGTAAGAAGGCTTACAACAAAGACCAACGCGTCATTACCTCCGGTTTTTCGATCCCCATCAAGGCAAGGATGGTAGGAGCTACATCACCTAAGATGCCATCGCGTATAGATTGTACTTCGCGATCAATAATGATAATGGGCACCGGATTGGTGGTATGGGCTGTATTGGGAGATCCGTCCGGATTGCGCATGGTTTCGCTGTTGCCATGGTCTGCCAGGAGGAGGGTGGCATACCCTTGGACCAATGCTTCTTCCACAATGATCTTAGCGCAAGCATCCACTGTTTCACAAGCTTTGACGGCTGCTTCAAAAACGCCCGTGTGTCCCACCATATCAGGATTCGCAAAATTCAAACAGATGAAATCAGCCGTTTTGTTTTTGATTTCCGGTAAGATCTTATCGCGCACCTCGTAGGCGCTCATCTCGGGCTGGAGGTCGTAGGTAGCCACTTTTGGAGAAGGACAAAGAATACGTTTTTCACCTTTAAAAGGCGTTTCCCGTCCGCCGTTAAAAAAGAAAGTAACGTGCGGATACTTCTCGGTTTCTGCGATGCGTATTTGCGTTTTTCCGTGACGTTCCAGCACTTCGCCCAAGGGTTCGGTAATGTTTTCCTTGTTGTAGATCACCTTGATACCTTTAAAGGAATCGTCGTAATTGGTAAGTGTTACGTAATACAACGGTATACTTTTCATACCAAAACCTTCATAATCGGTTTGAGTGAGCACTTCGGTGAGTTGCCTGCCGCGATCGGTCCTGAAATTAAAAAAGAGTACTACATCCCCTTCAGAAATGGTAGCTCGCGGCTCACCGTGGTTTGTCATCACAATAGGTTCCAAAAATTCATCTGTAATCCCTTCGGAATAACTAGTCTCAATACTTTGAACTGCGTCTTCTGAAGCTGTACCTTTTCCGAAGACTAACAGATCGTATACTCTTTTTACACGTTCCCAGCGCTTATCGCGATCCATGGCGTAGTACCTTCCTATCACCGAAGCTAAGGAGCCTGTAGTCTTAGCCATGTGATCCTCCAACGATTTTATATGCCCTGCACCCGATTTAGGATCGACATCACGTCCATCAGTGAAGGCATGTACGAAAACATCAGTAAGGCCAGTGGTTTGTGCGGCTGTCAATAGTCCTTTTAAATGTTCTATGTGCGAATGAACGCCTCCATTAGAGACCAACCCAAGAAAATGTACTTTTTTATGATATTCCTTGGCATACTGAAACGCCTTTTTCAACTCGGGTTCGTCTTGCAATGTGCCGTTCTGAATGGCAAGATTGACTTTGGCCAAGTCTTGGTATACAATGCGACCGGCTCCAAGATTCATGTGTCCTACCTCGCTGTTTCCCATTTGTCCATCGGGAAGTCCCACATTCATTCCATGTGTAAGTAATTGCGCATTTGGATATTTCTTATACAACGAATCGATAAAAGGGGTATGGGCTTGAGCGATGGCAGACACCGAAGGATCTTGCGTTACACCCCAACCATCCAGGATCAAGAGAAGGACCTTTTTGTTCATACGGCAAAGATACTCACAAAGTACGTGTAAAAAAATAAAGGTTTTTTACTATTTAAAAGCCGGTTGCGTGCTTACCTAAAAAGAGCACTTCCCCCTTCACCGCTTGTTTAGTGCTTGCAGTGATCACTCAGATTTATGTGCCTCAATCTCTATTTCTACCATAAACTCAGGTAGTGCCAAGGATGTTACCTCAACCCATGTGCCCGTTGGGAACTGATTTTTGTAGATATCGGCTCTATAAGCTGATTTTTCGAGTAATTGCGGCATATTGGTTGTAAAAATGTTTTCAACCACTACGTCATCAAAAGTACAGCCGTAATGGTTTAATATCTTCTCAATGTCTGCGTAGCAATTTTTCATTTGTTGTTCCATGTCATCAATTGCCGTGGGAGTTCCTTGATCGTCCATGCTCACAGCACCGGAGATTTTTATACTGTTCCCAATTTTTACGGCATGGGAGTACCCATACGCTTTTTCTACTTCAGGTCGAAGCGAGAAATACTCAGGCTTTTCAGAGGCCACGATCATTTCCTTTTCAACTTCTTTGGTTTCCTCTTTTTCCTTTTCTTCACAACTTTGGAATGTAAAAGCCACGACAAAAAACAATGTAAGCAATAACAGTCTGTTGGTTAATTTTTTCATGTTGATTGGTTTTAGTGTTTAGTTTTTGAGCGTTTGGATCTTTGGTATAATGAAATTATTCACGATCCTCCGTATTTTTTAATGGCCTCCATAATGTGTTCTATTCGGTTCTCCGGATCAGGATGCGTACTCTTAAATTCGGGAGCACGGTTTGGTCCAGCGGCATCTTTAAGGATTTGCATCACTTCGATCATTTCATACGGATCGTAGCCTGCCTTGATCATGAAGCGTACGCCCAGATCGTCGCTCTCCAGTTCGTCATCACGACCGTTACCTAGTAACACATTTTGACCGATACCTGCCACAACATTTCCGGCATCGGCTCCCACCGAAGCACCTTGGGCCAGTGTTTGCCAAAACTCGCTGTTGGCAATACGTTCGGCAGAGTGTCGTCCTAGTACATGACCGACTTCGTGCCCCAATACTCCGGCCAACTGATCTTCGTTTTCCAGTTTGGAAAGCAAGGCATACGTGATAAATATCTGTCCGCCGGGAAGTGCAAAAGCATTAATAGTATTGGGATCGGCCAGCAAATGGAATTCATAACGATAGGGGGTGTCACGAGCCACCGTGTTGTCAACCAACTTGGCACCAACCATATCTACATATGCCTGCATCTGTTCGTCCGGGTAGAGTCCGCCGTATTCGGCAGCCATCTGTGGGGCGCTTTGCAAGCCAATGGCGATCTCTTCTTCTGTGGTCAATGAGATCGCTTGCTCCTTGCCGGTGTATGGGTTTTCTTCGGTCATGGCACATTTTCTAAAAAATGCAAAAGCGACTATGGCCAATCCAATCAGTATGCGAATTTTCCAGCTACCTCTCATGAGTTTCAGATTTTGAATTCTAAATTTACGAAAGTAATTCGGGATTGATATCTAAAATATTTTCGTTTCGGTAGGTAGCGATAAATGCTTCGGAAAAATGCTGCGCTCCCAGGATCTTCTCTTCCTGAAGGATCTTTTGCACATCTAGCTTTTTGTAGGCTTTCAGCATGGGTATAGAAACGGGTGCGTAGCTAAAGTGCCACGGCTCGTATTTAAATCCTTTTCGATGTGCATTGTCTGTGTATACTTCGTAGAAACCAAATGTATTGGCATGCCGGTTCATCCATTCCTTAAGTCTGCAAAAAGGACCTGTGCCGTGAAAATGTTCCGGTTGAAGTACATTCTGAGGTCGAGGAACACTACTGTCTATAAGGTCCAGGTCTGTCCCCCAATGATGTCTTGAAGTACCGGGAATGGTAGAGTATTCAATAATTTTTGTAATCGCTTCGGAAGGAGATAAGCCTTGATCTGTAAAGCGACGGTACTTGCCTTCGAAGATCTCTTTTTGCCGTTGAAAACTTCGGTAGGCAGAAACGACTTCAATCGTAATCCCTTCCGCAGCCGCTTCTTGCTTCATTCTTTCAAAAGCTGCTTTTGCTTCTTTGTGCATCTTGGAAGTATACGAATCACCCGTGATGTCCGGATTGCCTTTGCCTATAAGTTGATCCCGCGTAAAAATATCTTGCAAGACTGTAAAGGAGAATTGTGGCACTAAGCTTACACCCAGTGCAGCCGCCCCGCTTATTTTTATGAATTTACTTCGCTTCATTTTATATCTTAGTCCTGTTCTAAAAGTAGTACTATTTTGAAAGATACCAATATCGAGATCCGTTTAATCGCCAAACAAGATATCACAAGCATCGTGCCTTTGCTGCAAAAATTGGGGAGTTACAGTATCTCTGAAGCTGTTCTAACGGAACGGGTACAGGAGATGGCCTCCCAAAACTACCAATGTCTTGGCATTTATACTTCAGAAACGCTAATAGGTACGTGCGGTATGTGGTTCCAAACCAGACATTATGCGGGGAAAAGCATGGAGATCGATCATGTGATCATTGAAGAGGCTTATCGCAATCGTGGCCTTGGTAAAGATCTTATGGAATTTATTTATGCCTACGCTCGGCAAAAAAATTGCAATTGGATTGAGTTAAACACATACGTACATAATTTTCCTTCGCATAAATTCTATTACAATCAGGGGTTTGTCGCTAAGGGGTATCACTTCATTAAAGAATTGTAAATCGTTTAGAAAGACACTATCGAGTTCGTGTCTAGTTCATACGGGTCCTTTCCTTGTTTATAGATACGTGCGTTTAAGGTACCTCGTAACGTGATAGTGTCGCCGTTCACTTCAAGCCAACTGCCTTCCCTAAGCCCTATCACTGGAATGGTGTTTTGTGTGTGAAACTCCTTGATGCGTGTTTCCCGGGTCTCGCCCATATGGTTGCTGGAGGGATCGGGATCCAAGAAATGCGGATTGATATTAAAAGGAAGAACCCCCAACGTTTTGAAGGAGGGAGGATAGACAATGGGCATATCGTTAGTAGTTTGCATGGTAACACCACAAATATTGCTGCCTGCACTCGTACCTAAATAGGGAATGCCGTTGAAGATCACTTCCCTTAAGGGTTGCATTAATTGCAATTGATGTAGCGCTGTGACAAGAACAAAGGTATTGCCGCCTCCCGTAAAAACACCTGTGGCTTCCCGCAAAGCTTGTTGTGGGTTTGTAAACGTGTGAAGTCCTCGCAGTTCTTTTCCTATTTTCTTGAAAGCTTCGGAAGCTTTTTCGGTGTAGGCATCGTGTGTCATTCCGCCGGGTCGAGCGTAGGGAATAAAGATCACTTCTTTGGTGTTTTTATATAATTCGGAAAGTGTTTCAGATAAATAGTCTAAATAGCCGCCGCCGTACACCGTCGAGGTACTTGCTACAATTAGATTCTTCATAGGGTAGGTTCTAAAAGAGTAAATTTAACAATATCCACCGAAACCTTATGACTTTGATAAGAAAACAAATCCATACTTTTAAAGTATGAGAAAAAAGTACTTTTTACTTCTACTAATCTTTGTTCCGCTATGCGGAATGGCACAGCAGGACATTGAGCGGGTGTTGGTCAAAGGAAAGATCACGGCGCCCATAGGGGAGGATGTAGAAAGTGTAAGTGTCTATAATATTTCTTCACAAAAAGGAACCATCACCAATGCCGAAGGTCTTTTTGAATTGGAAGTGGCAGAGAATGACCGGGTGCAAGTCACGGCTTTACAGTTTCAAAGTTTCACGGTCATCGTGGATGCCGGCGTGATTGAAAGTGAGCGCATGGCGATCTACCTCAACCCTGCCGTGAATCAATTGGAAGAAGTGATTGTTCGCCCGTATGACCTTTCAGGGAACATCATAGCCGATCTCAATCGTATTAAAACAGCTACGATCAATCCGGGGTGGGACCTCTCGTATGAAACCCTTGAGTTCGAATACGAATTTTCTGCAGACGAGTCCACTTCCGTAAAAGGCAATAAAGCCGAAGAAGCTTATTACAACGGGCAGAAACAAGCTAGTTTAGATTTTGTAGGCTTGGCAGGACTTCTTTTTCCGAAGAAGAATAAAAATGCCGAACAAGAGTTTGCAAATAAACTTATATTACACACCGCACTGCGACAGCGTTTTAGCAACTCCTACGTTTCTGAAACGTTCGGTATACCGGAGAATCGGGTAAATGACTTTCTTTATTTCCTGGAAGAAAGGGGGGTGAAAAGAGAATTACTAAAAGCCGAAAATGAATTGCTGTTGCTGGCTTTTATACAGCGTGAAAGCGCAATGTACCTGAAAAAACTTGACAGTAAATAAATTTTTTATTACAGGTGTTTTTTATTTTCTTGCTTGGAAGTCAGCAGGACAAGAGCGAATACTGCAAGGGAAAATCACCAACGAAGCGGATGTGGAAGGTATCCACATTTTAAATAAAAGTTCCCATTACAATTCGGTAACAGATGCTCTGGGAAATTTTTCGATCACAGTACGGGAGCAGGATACCCTTTTAATCTCTTCTGTGAATTTTGTTCCACAAACCATCATTGTCACCAAAGAACACTATGAAAATCGAATACTTGTAATTTTTTTAAACCCGCTTGTGAATGAACTAAAGGAAGTCGTTTTTGGTCCCAATCTTTCAGGAAATTTAGAAACCGACATTAAAAACATAAAAACCGAAAAGCCTTTAAATTTTAATGATGTCGGCATTCCCGGCTTCAAAGGAAAGGGGGAGGAAAAGATCGTGCCTATCGTGCCTTATTTAGGACTTGCAACTGCCGTAGATCTGGAGGCCATGTATAAGCATTTAAGTGGGTATTACCGAAAATTGAAACTGAAAAGGAAATGGGACCATGAGAATGTAACAGTACAGCATATAATCGCTTTTTATACGGCGTCCTTCTTTGAAGAAGCCTATACGATACCAAGGGGAAAATTAGAGGATTTCTTACTGTTTTGTATCGAAACCTCCAATCTGCAAAGCGATTTTGAGAATGAACAATATGCATTGGTGTTAGAAACCTTTCAAATCCGAAGCGCTATTTACAATGCACGAAGTTTTGAAAAAAAGGAATAGTCTTTGTAACGAATACCTTCACACAGCGTCTAATACCATTTGAAACATTCATTTAATGAGATTTTTATTCTATAGTGTTCTGCTATTAGTATTCCCGATACTTACAAGTGGTTCTGAAGCCCATAAGTTCTATGTGAGTACCACGACCATCGAGTATGTTGAAGAAAAACAGTCCTTGCAAATAATTAGTAAGATCTTTGTGGACGATATTGAGGATGTTTTACAACTACGGTATGATCCTTCTATTTCAATCGGTACGAAAAAAGAAACGGGAGAAGATGCCGAATACTTGAAAAAATATATCCTTCAAAAGTTCAAAGTCTTAGTCAACGGGAAACCCGTTACCCTCACGTATATAGGAAAGGAATACGATATTGACGTGCTTAAAGTATATATTGAGATCACCAAAGTTCCGAAGCTTTCTTCCTTAGAAGTCGAAAATGAGATCTTGTTTGAAATGTTCGAGGATCAGCAAAATATCATTCATTTAAAAACACCGGCAAAACGCAGGAGTATGGTTTTGGATAAAGACAATCCTAAAGGATTGTTAAATTTAGAATGAACCGCCTCTTAAATATATAATTAGACCTATTTTTAAACTCTTAAAATTTTTATAAAATCTCTCTTACCATTATGAAAGTAGCAAAGTACCTCTCTATGGTCGTTCTATTCCTAATCGCAGGAATAAGTCACGCTCAAGATGAAAGTGAAACCCCTAAAAGGGAACCCGGACATTACAACAACAACCGCTTCAAGCAATTGTACGAAGAATTCTCAACACCCAATGTGTTTAGAACGGCTAGTGGAGCCCCGGGCCCCCAATACTATCAGCAACAAGCCGACTATGTAATGGATATCATTTTAGATGATAAGAACACTAAGCTATACGGAAATGAAACCATCACCTATACCAACAATTCACCCGACGTTCTGGAGTTTTTGTGGGTACAGCTCGACCAAAATGTTCGTGCCAAAGATTCAAAATCGCCGTTGATAGAACCTAGCGGGGCAACACCTGCACAAATGACAGGTAGTTTTGTAGGTCAATATATGGGCGCGCCTTTTGATGGAGGGTTCAATATTCAGGAAGTGAAGAATGCCAAAGGAGGAGATCTTCCTTATACGATCAACCAGACCATGATGCGTGTAGAAATGCCTTCAGCATTAAAGCCGGGCGAAAAATTTACTTTTTCTATTAAATGGTGGTACAATATTCCGGATCATACCGTGGACCGTGCTCGAAGTGGGTACGAGACCTTTGCCGACGGGAACCGTGGGTATGTGATTGCACAGTTCTATCCGCGTATGGCTGTCTATAATGATGTGGAAGGATGGCAAAACAGTCAGTTCTGGGGGCGGGATGAGTTCGCTTTACCTTTCGGAGACTTCGAAGTGAATATTACAGTTCCGGCCGACCATACTTTGGATGCTACAGGAGTTTTGTTAAACAGAAAAGAGGTCTTTTCGAAAGAAATGATGAATCGTTACGAGCAAGCTAAGAAAACGTACGATAAGCCGGTGCTTATTGTAACGCAAGCCGAAGCAGAAGCAGCCTCTAAAGGGTTTGCAACAAATACCAAGACTTGGAAATTCAAAGCAGAGAACGTACGTGATTATGCATTTGCCACATCACGGCGCTTTATTTGGGATATGATGGCCGTAAAGATTGGCAACAAAGATGTGATGGCCGTATCGGTGTATCCGCCGGAAGGAAATCCGTTATGGGAAGATTATTCCACGATGGTGGTTGCCAGTACCTTGAAGACCTACTCTCGAATGGCCTTCGATTACCCGTATCACAAAGCCATCTCTGTACATGCAAAGAATCAAGGAATGGAATATCCAATGATTTGCTGGAATTACGGGCGTCCGGATGAAGACGGAAATTACAGCGAACGCACTAAATACGGAATGATAAGTGTCATCATCCACGAAGTGGGGCACAATTATTTCCCCATGATCGTAAATAGTGATGAGCGGCAATGGACTTGGATGGACGAGGGATTAAACACCTTTGTGCAATACGTGGCCGAGCAGGATTTTGGCGAATGGTATCCGGAAGCGATCGCTCCTAACAAATCCTATCCTTCCCGTCGCGGCCCGGCTAAGAATATTGTGGACTACATGGCCGGAGACCAAAGTTCATTGGCGCCTATCATGACCAAAGGATTGAACACCTATAATTTTGGTGCTAATGCCTATTCAAAACCGGCCACCGGATTGAACATACTGCGAGAAACCATTATGGGCCGTGAGTTGTTCGATTATGCCTTTAGGGTCTATTCACAACGTTGGATGTTCAAACATCCAACGCCTGAGGATTTTTTCCGCACTATGGAAGATGCTTCGGCAGTAGATCTGGATTGGTTTTGGAGGGCTTGGTTCTATACCACCGACTTTACAGATATCGGTGTGAAGGAAGTAAAGAAATTCTACGTGACTTCAAAAATGAATAAAGAAGTAAGAGAGATGATGGAAGCGAGAGGCATGAAGGAAAGTGACCTGCCGCCTTTGGTATATTTGGTAGAGGAGGGAAGCGAAGATTTTGAGGAAAGTATGCGTAATGCAACATTAGAAGATGTAAAAACGCTTCAGGAGTACATTATGGACAACGTTTCAGCACAGGATCGCGCGAAATTGAAGAGTCCTAAGTATTTCTATGAAGTGATTTTTGAAAAACCGGGAGGAATCCCCATGCCTATCATTGCAGAATATACATACAGTGACGGAACCACCGAACGAATCACCTATCCGGCCGAGATCTGGAGGAAGAACGATGAAACTGTTGGAAAAGTGATCGCTTCAGAAAAAGAGATCACCAAGATCGTTGTGGATCCCGACGAGGAAACTGCCGATATCGATACATCTAATAACACTTGGCCAAAACGCAAACAATTAGGTGAATTCGATCAGTTCAAGAATGATACGAAGGGAGAATAAACCTCTCTTATATAAACTGAAAGCCTCGTTACTTTAACGGGGCTTTTTTATGTCGAGTGCGAAACTTCCGTATATTTGCGGTATGAATTTCAGTAGTTTCTTTTTATTCATAAGTGGTGCGGAGATCGCATTTATTCTCTTTATCGTGCTCATGGTATTTGGTGCCGATAAAGTGCCGGAGATCGCTCGCGGATTGGGTAAGGGAATGCGGCAGATCAAGGATGCGACCAATGACATTAAAAGCGAAATAAGTAAGAGCGCCGAAAAACAAGGCATCGATCTCGATATCACCAAAGACGTGCGAAAGGAGATCGATAAAGTGAAGGAGGATGTGGACGAGATCACCGGGCCGGTAAAAAGAAAATTCTAAATGTTCGAGGCACTCAAAGAATGGGATCGTAAACTATTCATTTTCCTGAATAATCTGGGAATTGAGCAATACGATGGTTTTTGGTTGTTTGTTACACAAATCGAATCTTGGATTCCTCTTTTTCTTTTCATTGTAGCGTTGATCTTCTATTACTATAAAGGAAGAAAAGGAGCTGTAGTTTTTGCGTTTGTCCTGTTAACTTTTGCTATAACGCTTTTTATCACAGATACGACCAAAGATTTTGTGGCGCGGTTGCGCCCTAACAATGTAGTTGCTTTTTCTGAACTCATCCGCATCTTACAAAAGCCCGCTACCTTTAGTTTCTTTTCGGGTCATGCTTCTTCCAGTTTTTCAATTACCACCTTTACTGTACTATCCCTCCGGCGGTTTAATCACTCCATCTACCTCATGTACCTATGGCCGCTGATCTTTGTATTGAGCAGAATCTACGTAGGGGTTCATTATCCTAGTGATATCCTTGTAGGCGCTATGGTAGGTACGATCATGGGGTATTTGTTCTACAAAGTATCGAAGCGGGTGTTGCGGTACATGGAAGGTGATAGATCGTCCAAATCGTTAGAATAATAAAAGAACAATACCCTCCCCAAAGCTGCTTACGTCTTGAAGAGGGCATTGCTGGATACTATTGGCTAATTATACTTTTTCTGAACACTTCAAAGATGCGATATTTATTTTCGGGTATCTAGAGTAAAACAACTGATTTTAGCACGAGATAACTCCTGTTTTTTAATGTTATAAAAAAGAAGATATGTCCAAGATACCCCTTAAGAGTAGCGAGGTAAAACATGGCAGGTCTTAGGGGAAAAACCCCTATTCTTTGTCATAGAAAACATGATAAAGGTCTGAAAAACAGAGATATACATTGATTTCTAAATTGCCTAAGTTTTAGGCTGCATTTTTGTAAGATTTAAATACCTAATTTTACGGAAACCTTAAAAATCAATAGATTATGAAATCATTTTTTCAAAACATGCTAGCATGTTCTGCAGTAATAGCACTTGTTATTGTATGTGCATCTTGCGATCCTCAAGTGGAACCGCCCCAACAAACCATTAGCTACGAAGAAGCGAATGCGTTAGAAGAAGATTTTATTGAAACACGCTATAATGTAATCAATGCCGCTCTTGGATACCAAGATACCCGTGAATTTTGGTTCTCGCTGGATACTCTTAAAAAGTATATTGAGTATGTAGAGTACGAAGCGCGTAACCAAGGGCTAGAGAATTTAGGTATGCGTATCTATTTTGGGGCCTATCCGCAAAACAGCAATTATCCCGATGCCGGCTATTCTACGGTTTTTTTGGTGCCTACTACACAACAGGCTCCGTCCGATCTTAGAAAAGGATTCCTGCCTGTGCAACCATCCAACAACAATATTGGCGGAATACCACCTTTAAATTATTCTCAAGGAGGGCAACCCCCAACTAACTATTGATTCCATAGCGTATGGAGATTCAACCATTGTCCATAATTCCTTTAGTTCTAGAGCTTACGGCAGCCATTCTTGCAACAATTTATTTTGGAAAATATAAGGAGTCCACCGAAAAGTTCTTCTTGTATTTTCTATGGTATACTTTTATGGTTGAACTTCTAGGTGCCTATTTGGGATATGTGGCCGATGTTAAAAATTTCTGGCTATACAATGCATTTACCATTACTAGTTTCCTTTTTTACTTTTATTGGTATCACAGTATTTTAGAGAGTCAATTATTTAAGAGGCTTGTGTTTCTTTTGAGTGCAATTTTTTTGATTGTAGCTGCTTGGAGTTTGGTGTATCAAAGCTGGGTGGAATATCATAAATTCACATTTATTACGGGTGCACTAAGTGTCCTTATTCTTACACTGTTCCACTTTTACCAATTGTTGAATAGTGATGAAGTACTAATAGTGAAATACAAACTTAGTTTTTGGATCTCTACAGCGCTTTTGTTATTCTATATGGGAATGATCCCACTGTTTTCTTTATCTGGATACATTGAATTTAGAGGATTGAGTTATTTGGTAATTTTATTAATTCTTAATAGTATTCTTTACGGCTGCTATAGCATCGGATTTATATGGACGAAAAAGAAGTACAATCGTTTTTAATTATATTCTCGGTTATTGCCCTGTTTTTGGCACTCACTGTTATACTTCTATTTGCCATTTTTCAGAAGCGAAAGAACAAATTGATTCAGGAGCAACAAGAAGCCGAAAATCGATTTCAGGAGGAATTGATAGAGACCCAGATCGAGATCAAAGAAGACACATTGCGCAATGTGAGCTGGGAATTACACGATAATATTGGTCAACTGTTAACATTGGCAAAAATACAGTTGCAAAATGCAAAAGGGAGTCCGGAGGCGATCGAAGAAGCCATAACGACCATTGGCACGAGTTTAAATGAATTGCGCAGTCTCTCCAAACTCATCAATCCCAGTACGCTAAACAATTTGTCGCTCGTGGAGGCCTTGCAACAGGAAGTAGAGCGTTTTAATCGTTTGAAGTACCTGGAAGCTTCGCTAAGTCATACCGGAACTTCTTTTTTCATTGATAATAAGAAAGAGATCATTATCTTTAGGATGCTTCAGGAGTTCTTTACCAATACCGTGAAACATTCCAAAGCCTCGAATCTTAGTGTGAATGTGGATTACAGTAACAATGTTCTTCAAATAATAGCGCGGGACAATGGGGTGGGATTCGATACTTCAGAAAGTACCATAAAGAAAGGAATTGGTTTAAGCAACATTCGAAACAGAGCCAGACTAATAGGAGCCGATGTGAAAATAACTTCGGAACCTAACGAGGGAACCCAGTTTTCACTAACCTATACAAATTGATGTGTTATGAAGTATTCGGTAGTTGTTGTAGACGATCACAATTTACTCTCTCAGGCCATAGGAGGTCTTATAGATGATTTTGAACAGTTCAAAATACTATATCTGTGTAATAACGGACAAGAACTAATAGAGAAGTTTAAGAATCCCAGAAATATTCCGGACATCGTTCTCATGGATGTCAACATGCCTATCTTAAATGGTATTGAGACCACAGACCATTTACGGCAACATTTTCCCCAAGTAAAAGTATTGGCATTGTCCATTGAAGAAGATGAAAACACCATCCTTAAAATGCTGCGCGCCGGTGCCAAAGGATATCTCATGAAAGACGCCAAAAAGAGCGAACTGCAAAATGCCCTGCTTGAAGTTATAAAAAAAGGGTATTACCACACTAATACCGTAGCAAAGATATTGGTCGACTCACTGGTGCCAAAAGAAAGTTCAGTAGCTTCGTTAAAGGAGCGCGAGATCGAGTTTATTAAACATGCCTGTACCGAAATGACCTATAAAGAGATCGCAGATCAAATGTGCTTAAGTTATAAGACCATAGAAGGTTACAGAAATGTATTGTTTGAAAAATTAAACCTGCGCAACCGTACCGGCTTGGTGCTTTATGCCATAAAAAATAAGATCTTTATACCTTAATCTTTTACGCGTGAAATGGTGAGTCCGTCGCGAATAGGAAGCAGCACGGTCTCTAAACGCGGATGTTCGTTCAACAGTTTATTGTAGGTTACTAGCGCTTTGGTGTCTTCGTCATCCGCTGCTATAGATCTCACTACCTTGCCGCTCCACAGTACATTGTCACTTAAAATGACAGCGCCTTTGGATAGCTTCGGAAGAAGGATCTCAAGATACCGTGGATAGTTGATCTTGTCTGCGTCGATAAAGACCAGGTCGAAGGGTTGCTGTAACTTCGGAAGGAGCTCTAATGCCTCTCCGGTATGCTGAATGATCTGTGCACCCCAACCGGATTTGTCAAAATATTTACGCTGAAGATCGTACAGCTCCTCATTATGATCGATCGTGTGCAGCACTCCTTCCGAAGCCATTCCTTCAGCCAAACACAGCGCCGAATACCCCGTGTAAGTGCCTATTTCCAGAATGTACTTTGGCCGAATAAGTTTTGAGATCATGCTTAACACCCGTCCTTGAAAATGCCCGCTAAGCATACGTGGAGCCAAGACTTTTAACCAAGTTTCTCGGTTCAATTCCTGTAATAATTGGGGTTCCCGCTGCGAATGATCAACTGCGTAGGCATCTATTTCTGGAGGAAGAAAATCCATGTATTTGTATTGAGTATTACGAATTGAGAATGGAGTATTGGTTGTATGGAAGCAATTTCCCTCTTCCTGCTTCCTTGCGCCAACTTCCAACTAACTAGATTATTCACCTAAGATCCGTTTCATTAATTTTTTCTTGGCTGCTTCATCATCTCCGCACAGCCATTGGATCACATTGTCTTCCCATATCGCATCGCACTGTTCAGAATTGAGGATCTTTCGTTCCATAGCAAGATCTAGGATCTTCCCGGGATACGAAGACTGCTGTAAACTTTCCATTTCTCCCAACGGATACGGATCATCTAATCCCATAAGAACTTGTTTCGCTCCCTGATTCTTTACCAAAAGCTCCAGAGAACCTGTATCATGTACAAGGGTATCGAAAAATATATTCTTATGACCAACGGCTCTCCGCGGATGTACTTTACCTTCAAAAAGGTCGGGTCTGCCATCGAAACCTTGTATGCGCCTTCCCAGGTTGATCTGTGCCAATTGTCCCCCATGTGCAAAACAGGTACGCATGTTCGGAAATTTATCGGCGTAGCCGTTCAGAGTTAAAAAATGATAAGCATCTGCACACTGCGCCAGCATCCATATTAAGTGGAACCGCCAGGCCGTATTTTCCAATAAGATAAATTTCTCCCCGTCGTAGGGGTGGATTTCCACAGCCAGATTGTATTTGCTGGCCAGCTCAAAAATGGGTTCGTTCTCTTCATCAAAGATACAGCGCCAAGTGCCAATAGTGTCCATGTAATGCGTGGGCAGACACAACAACTGTAAGCCCAATTCCTCCACACAACGCTCTATTTCCCACAAAGCACCCCGTACAAAGCCCGGATGGACCACAAACCCACAAGTGAATTTCGACGGATGGTCGTGTTGTACTTTAGCGTTAAAATCGTTCTGAAACCGAAGGGCCTGTTTCATTTCTTCCACCCGTAACCCGTTCCCGTAAAGCTGTGACAAATTAAGGACCACCGCATGGTCGATCTTAAAACGCTCCATCCATTCCAGTTTTTCGTTTAGGAAAAAACTCGAATCCGTTACGGGACGACTCCAGTTTTTCTGAAGCATGAACTTTCGGTCCTTGTCCACCCAAAAAATCCCTTTATCCTTCATGAATTGCGGGATCTCTTCCGGATACGGAAGAAGGTGTGAATGACCATTTATGCGAAGTTTTCGTTTCATAGGTTTCGTTTCATTGTTTTTTGGCGGACTCTCGCTCGATCGCTCGACCGGGCTTTCCGCGCTACACGGTAGCTTGCTCCAATCCCTGCCCGGACTCCATGGAAGCACCGATTCCTAAAGCTCAAGGTTTGGGCACAGATGTCAGGTTAAAGTTACAAACTTTTCGTCCTTCCACCATCAACAGGCAAGTTAATTCCGTTGATATAACTCGCAGCCTCACTGGCAAGAAAAGCCACCGCATTAGCAACCTCTCCCGGTTGTGCAAAACGTTTTGCGGGAACTAATTGTTTCATGAATTCGCCTGCCTCTTTCTCAGACTTATTCATCTTATTGGCTGCATTTGCAACAATATCGTCAAGTCGGTCTGTAGCCGTGAATCCGGGTAAGACATTGTTCACGGTAATGCCGTGGGCTCCCAGTTCATTCGCCAAGGTCTTGCTCCAATTGGCCACCGCACCCCGTATGGTGTTACTCACACCTAATCCGTCAATGGGTTGCTTCACCGAGGTCGAGATAATATTGATAATACGGCCATAATCTGCTTTCTTCATGCCGGGTACCACTGCCTGTACCAAGATTTGGTTGCATATAAGGTGTTGGGTGAAAGCTTTTTCAAATTCAGAAGTAGCGGCCTCAAAAATGGGACCTCCTTTGGGACCTCCGGTATTATTTAATAAGATATGGAATGTTTTTTCTGCGGTCGCAATGGATGCTTTCTCTCTCAACGTATCGGGATTATTGAAATCGGCTACAAAATAATTGTGTTTTTGTCCCTTTTCAAATGGAAGTTCCAACAAGGTATGCTTCAGTTTTTCTTCATCACGAGCGACCAAAGTAACGGTAGCTCCCAACTTGGCCAATTGAATCGCAGACGCTTTTCCAATTCCGGCGGTACTTCCGCAGATCAAGGCATTCTTATTTGTGAGATCTAAATTCATATTCTTAGTTTTTTAAATTAACTTCCAACTTCCAACTTCCAACTTCCTACTCATACTTAATACACACATTCTTTGCTTCCGTAAAAAACCGTAAGGCTTCAAAACCACCTTCGCGGCCCACGCCGCTGTCTTTCACACCACCAAAGGGTGTACGGAGATCACGATTGAGCCATGTATTTACCCACACAATACCTGCTTCCAATTGTTTTGAGACACGCATGGTTCGGTTTAGGTCGTTGGTCCATACCGTCGCAGACAGGCCATAGCGAACGCCATTGGCCATTTTTAACGCTTCTTCCTCGGTATCGAAAGGCATAAGCGTGACCACCGGTCCAAAGATCTCTTCCTGATTTACCCGACATTGGTCGTCGAAAACTTCAATAACGGTAGGTTGCAAGAAATATCCGTTTTCTAGTCCATTCACGGTCACCGCTTGCCCTCCATAGAGGATGGTTCCGCCTTCTTCTTCAGCCAACCGAATATAAGACTGAACCTTTTCCAAATGTGGCTTAGAGACCAATGCTCCCAAGTCGCTTTCGGCATCAAAAGGGTCACCTACCTTGAGCTTACTCACTTTTGTCACGAAATCTTTCTTAAAGCGCTCGAATAAAGGTCGTTCAATGAAGATCCTGCTTCCGCAGAGACATATCTGCCCTTGGTTGGCAAAGGAAGATTTTACGGTAACAGCCAGCATGGTGTCATAGTCACAATCGGCAAAGATGAGGTTGGGATTCTTACCGCCCAATTCCAACGATAATTTTTTAAACATGGGAGCGGCCGTACGCGCCAAGTGTTCACCGGTTTTAGTCCCTCCGGTAAAAGAGATTGCTTTAATGTGTGGGTGTTCTACGATGGCCTGACCGGCCGTGGGACCATCCCCATGTACGATGTTAAGTACACCTTTAGGTAGCCCGGCTTCACTGCAAATATCACCTAGCAAAGAGGCGGTCATGGGGGTTACTTCACTGGGTTTGGCAACGACGGTATTCCCTGCTGCCATAGCCGGTGCGATCTTCCAGGTGAACAAGTACAGCGGTAAGTTCCAGGGAGAGATACATCCTACGACACCAATGGGTTGTCGCAAGGTGAAATTCATGGAGCCTAGACCTACACTCTCATGCGCTTCACTCGAAAACTGTGTAATGGCGTGCGCAAAAAAACGGAAATTACTAGATGCCCTAGGGATATCTACTGCCAATGCAAGACTCAAAGGTTTTCCGTTGTCCTTAGCTTCGGCTGTCGCTAAATCCAACATGTTCTTTTCGATCAATGATGCGATTTTCAAAAGTATACGACTGCGTTCTTCAATTGGCGTATTGGACCATGCAGGAAAGGCATTGCGAGCCGCCTTATAGGCTGCGTTGACATCGTTTATATTGCTGTTGGCTATGTGAGCATATACTTCCCCATTGCTGGGATTATAATTATCCAACCAATCGCCGGATATAGGATCGCAGTAGTTGCCGTTTATATAATTTAGGATTTTCTGCATACGTTCATTATTTTACAGGATCAGTTTACTTTCGGTGTCTAATTTCCTGTGGGCTTATACGCCATGGCTTTAATCTCAACCACCAGATAGGGGTGAGGTAGTTGGTGAACAGCCACCGTAGTGCGTGCCGGACCGGTTTCTTTTTCGAAGAACTCAGCATATACCTCATTATAACCTGCAAAATCGTTCATATTCACCAAAAAAGAAGTGACATCTACCACGTCTTCCAATGTAGCTCCTTCGGTGGCTAAGTAATCTTTTATATTTTCCAAAACCGCGCGTGTCTGTTCACGCACATCCAATCGCATACTGCCCATTTCATCTACCTGATGGACACCTGCAAAAGTATTGTCGGGTAATCGCGAGCTGGTTCCGCTTACAAAAATAAAGTCACCAACCCTTTTCACATGAGGATATGCCCCACGGGGAGTTGCTTTACCATCAACTAATCTGCTTTTATTACTCATGATATTTATTTTAAATTTCGTGCCACGGCATCGTCGTGGAGGATCTCATCTGTTACCTTTTTTACAAGTTTCAATTTCTCAGCTAAGTTCATTTCTTCACGGAGTTTGCCATCGTCAAGCAAGTTCAGGATGGCTTTGTCCTGTGCTCTTCCTTTTTTCATAGCCACTTCATAACTTATTTTCTCATTGAACGTCACCAAGGAATACTTGGAGTAGTAGTCGTTAGGAAACTCGGCTTCAAACGCGGTTTCCAATTTTCGTTTTTGTTGAAACAGCGGGCTGGCCGTATGCTCCTTCATTTCGTGAAAATTATCTACGGCTAGATCGGCAATGGCATCTGTATCTTTTTTACGTACTTTTTCGTATTCCTTGAAGACTCGGTCCCAGTCTCCTTCATGCGATGTTAAAATCTCATCGAACACGACCACATCTTCAAAAGAAGCATTCATCCCTTGTCCGTAAAATGGTACGATCGCATGTGCCGCATCGCCCAGCAGCAGTGCTTTTCCGTAGCAACTCCAAGGGGAACATTTAATTGTACCTAGAGGTCCTGTGGGGTTTTGGAAGAATTCTTCTCCCAATCGCGGCATCAATGCTAAGGCATCCGGGAATTCTTTACTAAAGTAAGCTATAACTTTCTCTTGGGAGGTTAAATTTTTAAAACAGTATTCACTGTTCTCATAGGGTGCGAAAAGCGTCACGGTAAAACTGCCGTCCAAATTGGGTAATGCGATGAGCATATCTTCGCCACGCGGCCAAATATGCAGTGCACCTTTGTCGGTACGATACCCTCCCTCATTAGTGGCCGGTATCTCCAATTCTTTATAACCGTGAGTAAGCCATTGCTGTGAAAAGCTAAAGAGAAATTTTTTATGCTGAAACATACTTTTACGAACGGCAGAGCCTGCTCCATCGGTACCCATAATTATATCTCCTTGAATGGTGATTTCATCTCCGGTTTCATAATCCTTAAAGACTGCGGAAGCATGCTCGAGATCAACACTCTTACAGCCATGATTGAAAACGATATTGACATTGGGAATTTTTTCTGCTGCATCCAGTAGGAGCATGTTCAATCCCGGTCGGGAGATGGAGTTGATGTATTCGTTTTGTCGTCCGCTGTACTTGCTTAAAAAAGTTTTTCCTTGCGTATCGTGTATCATTCTTCCATACATTGGGATACACAGTTTTTTTGCTTCAGCTTCAACACCGGCCAATCGCAAACCTCTCAATCCACGATTGCTCAGAGCAAGATTAATGGAGCGTCCGGCATCTTGTGTCACTTTCCGAAGATCGGGACGTTTTTCTACCAAGGTCACATCGTACCCTCGCTGAGCCATACGCAGGGCTAATAAACTCCCGCAAAGGCCTGCGCCAATGATAAGGATCTTGTCGTTTTTCATTTACTGTAACACATCTTTTAATCGTTGGGTGAATTGGAATACATCCTCAAAGCTATTGTACAAGGGTGCAGGGGCAACACGTATTACATCGGGCTCACGCCAATCGCTAATGACGCCCGCTTCGGTCAATCTTGTATGTAACGTTTTATCGGCATTCTTTACCTGTATGGACAATTGACATCCCCGCTCCTTAGGGTCCCGAGGGGTGATGATGCGAATATGATCGTTCTTTAGTGCATCGATGAGAAACTCCAGAAATCCTGTGAGTTTATCACTTTTTTTAAGAAGATTGTCAAATCCTGCTTCTGCGAAGGTGTCGAGCGATGCCCGGATCGCAGCCATGGACAGGATGGGGGGGTTGCTTAACTGCCATCCTTCGGCACCCGGAAGCGCATCGAAATCGTGGCGCATGTTAAAACGTGTTTTCTTGTTATGACCCCACCAACCGGCAAAACGTTTCAGATTGTCATTGCTTTCATGGCGTTCGTGTACAAAACAGCCACCCAGACTTCCGGGACCGCTATTAAGGTATTTATAACTACACCACACCGCAAAATCGGGACCTACGTCATGAAGGTTTGGCTGAATGTTCCCCACGCCGTGTGCAAGATCGAACCCAACCTTACAACCAAAACGATGCCCAAGGTGTGTGATTTCTTTGAGCGGAAATGCCTGGCCGGTGTAATAATTGGTGCTGCCAATCATGAGCAGTGCCACAGTGTCTCCGTGTTCTTCCATAATGGCTTCCAAATCTTCAAATCGGCACAATTCCTCACCGGTTCTGGGTTTCCATAGAATAAGTCCCTCATTGGGATCAAATCCGTGGAACCGTAACTGACTCTCCACGGCATATTTATCACTTGGGAAAGCATCGCTCTCCACTACGATCTTATATTTGGAGGGTGTAGGGGTGTAAAACGATACCATCATTAGATGGAGATTAGTAGTCAAGGTGTTCATCATGACCACTTCCTTAGGTTTAGCTCCTACCAAGGTCGCCATGTTCTTGGTAAGGAACTCGTGATATGGGAGCCAAGGATGTTCGGCTTCGGTGTGTCCTTCAACGCCTAGCACAGCCCAATCTTTCAATTCCTTCTGAATATATTCAGAAGTGATCTTGGGTTGAAGTCCTAGTGAATTTCCGCAGAGGTAAATAAGAGGTTCTCCCGAAGCATCGGTTGGGATATGAAATTGATCTCTAAAAGGGGATAATGGGTCTTCCGCATCACACTTTCTGGCGAAATCTAAACTGTTATGGAACATAGACGCAGGCTGGTTTTTCGAATCCTAACAAAAATAGCAATTAATATTTGAAGTATCGGTACATCGGCACTTGGGATTGATACACCTTCGTAGTATATTTGAAAAAAAAAATCATGGGCAAACGTTGCGTATTCTTGTTGCTTCTACTCGCCATTGGCTGGACCTCTTTCGGGCAGTCTGTAGCACGCCAATGGAACGAAGAGCTATTGCATGCTATTCGCAATGACTTTGCAAGACCTACCGTACATGCCCGAAACCTCTTCCACTCGTCTGTTTTGCTCTACGATATGTGGGCGGTATTTGATGATGCGGCGGAGCCTTATTTCCTCGGAAAGGAAGTAGGCGGCTTTACCTGCCCGTTTGATGGTTTTGTCACGTCCGAAACTCCTTCCGAAGCACAAAAAAAAGCCATGAGCTATGCGGTCTATCGATTGATGCGTCACCGATTCGTAAATTCACCAGGTCATGAGGAGATCCTCCTCTCCATTGACGCGTTGATGGATTCCTATGGGTATCCCACCGACAATACCACTACCAATTATTCCAGTGGAGATCCGGCGGCCTTGGGGAATTATGTAGCAGCACAGATGATCGCCTTTGGACTGCAAGACGGTTCCAATGAAGCGAATGATTATGAGAATAGGTTCTACCAGCCACTCAATGATCCTTTAAACACCGATGTTTCGGGTAATCCCGATATGGCGTTCCCTAACCATTGGCAACCCTTGAAAGTAGAAAATTATGTGGATCAAAGTGGAAACACGATTCCGGGGGGACAACCACCTTTTCTGGGTCCAGAGTGGGGTGCGGTTACGCCCTTCTCTCTTTCAGAAGAGGATAAAAAGACCATAGATGTTTCCGGCAATACCTATCATGTCTACCATGATCCCGGACCACCTTCCTTTATACAGGAAGGACTTGGGATTGCAGACCCTTACAAATGGGGTTTTTCTATGGTAGCCGCCTGGGGGTCACATCTCGACCCGGCAGATCCTACACTCATAGATATTTCTCCTAAAAATCTGGGGAACTTGGCGATGGAATCCTATCCGAAGGAATTTGAAGAGTACACTCATTTCTACGATTTCCAAAATGGGGGAGACCCCAGTACGGGAAGAGATATCAATCCGGTTACCGGAACACCTTATGAAGAGCAGTGGGTTCCGAGAGGGGATTATACCAGAGTACTAGCCGAATTTTGGGCCGACGGACCCGATAGTGAGACACCGCCGGGCCATTGGTTTACGATTCTTAACTATGTTAGTGATCATCCTGCCCTTGTTAAGAAGCTAAAAGGTGTAGGTCCCGAATTAAGCGATCTCGAATGGGATGTAAAATCGTATTTAATTTTAGGAGGAGCTATGCACGATGTAGCTGTTACCGCTTGGGGCATTAAAGGATATTACGATTATGTGCGGCCCATAAGCGCTCTTAGGTACATGGCCGACAAAGGTCAGTCCAGCGATCCTGCACAACCGAATTATCACCCGCATGGTTTGCCCCTCGTTCCGGGGTTTATTGAGTTGGTGAAAGAAGGCGACCCACTTGCGGGAGCGTTTGAAGAAAATCTGCATAAGCTTAAGCTGTTCACGTGGCGCGGACCGGGATTTATAGTAGATCCCGTAAATGATATTGCTGGTGTCGATTGGATCCTGGCGGAAGAATGGTTTCCGTACCAACGTCCTTCTTTTGTAACACCTCCTTTTGCAGGTTATGTTTCGGGCCATTCTACATTTTCGAGGGCAGCTGCCGAAATTTTGACCACACTAACCGGCAATGAATATTTTCCAGGGGGCATGGGTACGTTCACTATCGAGAAAGACACCTTTTTAAAATTCGAAAAGGGTCCTTCGGTGGATATGGAATTACAATGGGCAACCTATCAAGACGCAAGTGATCAGACTAGTTTATCACGTATTTGGGGAGGAATTCATCCTCCCATTGATGACATTCCCGGGCGGATCATTGGTGCTAAAGTAGGGAAACAAGCGTTTTCGTTTGCAGAACGATTCTTTACCGGGAAGATAGCTTCGGAAGGAGTTCTGTATCCCAATCCGGCACAGGAGATAGTCAATGTACTGTACCGCTCAAATCGCCCGTTGAAACTTTCGGTATTCGCTTTGCAAGGCAGAAAGGTGTATTCGACCCCTGCCGATTTCAGTAATGGGGAAAGTCTTCAGCTTCCTATTTCGCAACTACAACAAGGAATGTATTTGGTTCTCTTGTACGACGGAGATGCTGTAGTTTGGTCTCAAAAAATGATCAAGTCCTAGGCGTCTATTTCACCGAAATATCTGTAAAATAAAGTTTAAAAGTGCCTGTACTGTCCTTATGCATGGTTGCCAGTTCGAGTCCGCCAAATTGCGCGTAATCCTCCCAGGTAGTTATAAGGGACGGAAGGCTGTCGTTTCCTTTCCGGAAGATCCATTCGCGAATTATAAAATCCTTGGAATAGAAGAAGTCGTAGGCATCGCCGGGTGTATATCCGCCTTGCAAACCATATACTACCGTTAATTTGTTTAAGGTATCTTTTGAAATAGGAGCGATGACGTTGGCTGCTTCCGAAAAGGTCGTTCCTTCATCCCACATTAAATTAAAGGGAGCTAGCAGCCAATATCGATCGTTGATAAAAGCAGCATCGGCCCGGGTAGGAATGCTATCTGTTTCCTTGCGATTGTACGAAACAGTATCTTTTCCTGTGATAAGGGTTACCTGCTGCGATTGCGGATTCCAGATCCACGAGCGCTCACTATGAGTATCGCCACGGTCTACATTAAATGTAAACGTGAGCTCCGAGACCTCTTTCCATTTTGCGTAGCCATTTTTATAGGCGATAGCTTCGGCAGTAGTCAATTCCCGATTGGATGTAGCTTCTTTTTCCCGATCTGCTTCAGAAGAAGAAGGGTTCTTACAGTTCACAAAACTTAAAAAAAGCAGACAGAGGAGTAAAATTCTATGCATTTGAATTTGATTTTCAGTAAAAATACACAAACTAATGTAGCATCGATAATTTTTGTAACTTTAAGAATGGGAAAGACAAAAGAATATTCAAACGGAGAGGTAACGGTATTATGGAAGCCTGAGCTTTGCATCCACTCTGCTAAATGTGTGCACAATTTGCCGGAAGTCTTTAAGCCCAAGGAAAAACCTTGGGTACAGGTAGCAAATTCCAATACGGAAGCTATCATCAATACGGTAAAGGCATGCCCTAGCGGAGCTTTAAGTCATTATTTGAATGCCATCGGGCCCGCGACAGTTGATCGCGAAACAAAAAAGGAAATGATGCGAATCGAGATCATGGAGAATGGTCCCTTAATGGTCTATGGGGCCATATCCATTGTACACGATGATGGTCGAGAAGAGCAGAAAGCGAGAGCTACGGCCTTTTGCCGTTGCGGACAAAGTGGTAACCAACCTTTTTGTGACGGCTCTCATAAAATGTAATCATGGAAATAATAGAGAATAAAGAAAAGAAACGCTTCGAAACCACCGTGGAAGAAAAGACAAGTGTGATCGAATACATTCGTGCTCAAGATAAGATGTACTTGACACATACCGAAGTTCCCGATGCGTTGGAAGGGCAAGGTATCGCATCTTCCATGGCAAAACACGCCTTGGAACAAATAAAAGAAGATGGTCTGAAATTAGTTCCGCTCTGTCCTTTCATTGCTAGCTATGTAAAACGCCACCCCGAATATAAAACTCTTTTGGCTTCGGGATATACGGTGTAAGCCCTTTTAAATCATTAAAAGGGCTTATAGCTTTAAATTGTTACAAGGTTACGGTCTGCGTCCGGTTGCCAAACGGTATAAGATACCGATGATGGCAAGTACGAGCAGAATGTGAATAAGGCTTCCAACTGCGTCTCCGAAGCCAAAATAACCTACCAGCCATCCTACTAGAAGTATCACTACGATTAACCAAATTAAATCTCTCATAATTATTGGTGTTTTAGATTAGTGTACTAAAGCTACAATATTCGGTCTTTCAATGCTTCAAGTTTAACCCCTGTTTAACGAAAGCTGTTAAAATTGTTAGAAATGTGTTTTGTTCTTGTGTTAGCAAGAATACAAAGCAGTAGTGCTTACTCACGTATTTTTAAAACATCCTTGTTGTGTTAATCTTTCACTTTTCTAATTTTACCTACATTTATAATCTATGAACTTTCAAAAAGCATTTGACATAAATAAAGAAACATGGAATAAAAAAGTAGCCGTTCATGCTGCCAGCGAATTCTATGATGTCGAGGCATTTTTAAAAGGAAAATGTTCATTGAATGAATATGAAGTAGCCGCGCTAGGCGATGTTTCAGGAGCCTCTCTGTTGCATTTGCAATGTCATTTTGGCCAGGACTCCTTAAGCTGGGCTCGAAGAGGTGCGCAAGTTACGGGTGTGGATATTTCTGAAAAAGCGATCGAATTTGCCCAACAATTAAATGAATCTCTATCGTTAAACGCAAATTTTGTGTGTTGCAACGTATTGGATACATCACAGTTTGTTTCAGAAATTTTCGATGTCGTTTTTACAAGTTACGGAGTGATTGGGTGGTTGCCCGATTTACAGCCTTGGGCACGAATGATTGCCGAGCGGCTAAGACCGGGAGGTGTTTTTTATATGATAGAGTTTCATCCCATCGCTTGGATGTTCGATTATACCCAGTCACCTCCTATAATGCGATACGGCTACCATCAAAAGGATGTGATCTATGAAGAATATCAAGGCACCTACGCCAATATGGAAGCCCCGATACTAAGTAAGGAATATAGTTGGAACCACGCTTTAGGAGAGGTAGTCTCTGCGCTGACCGGTGCAGGGTTGCGAATCGATTCCTTGCACGAACACGACGCATCGCCGTATGCTATCTTTCCGAAGCTTCAAAAAAATAAAGATGGCATGTATGAATTGGAAAACAAATTATATCCCTTGGTCTTCGAAGTGCATGCGACTAAAAACAACTAATGTTTTGCATCCTCTTTTAAAAGTTCCGGAAACTTTTGCTGAAAACGTTTCAGTCTGGGGATTGATACATTTTGGATGTAGGGATTGTTGGGATTGCGTTTCTCGTAATTTTGATGGTATCCTTCAGCTTCCCAAAATTTTTGGAAAGGCAGCACCTGAGCGGCTACTTTTTCATCCCCCAATGTCTTGTTGAGTGCCGCGATCTTAGCTTCAATGATCCTTTTTTCAGTATCGTTTTGATAAAAGATAATAGAGCGATATTGAGAACCTCGATCGGGACCTTGACCGTTCACCTGCGTCACATCTTGTGAACCGAAATACACATCCACCAGCGTTTCAAATGACACCACCTGAGGATCGTAGATGATCTCTACAGCTTCGGCATGTCCGGTGCGTCCCGTGTTGCTTTCTTCATAAGTAGGATTCTCGGTATGACCGCCGCTGTAACCGGAGATCGACTCTTTTACACCTTTCACACTCTCGTAAATGGCCTCCACGCACCAAAAACATCCGCTGGCAAAATAGGCCCGTTTTAAACCATCTTGAGCAGGGACCTCTGTGGGAATGATCTGTTGTTGTGCTTTCGCTTCGGCTTCTTTGTTTGTTTCATTAGAAGGCTTACATGAGCCGGCAAAAGCGATAAGAAGTGTTGCTGTAAGTGCGAGAATGTTCTTTTTCATATTCTTTTTTTTTAATAGAGTCGGGGATATGTACTGTTCCTTTCTTTCAAAGTAATAAAAAAAGCCTTCACGTAGTGTGAAGGCTTTGTTATAATATTCAAAAGCGTATTATTTTACTTTCGCAAATAATTTCTCCATCTTCTCACGCTCTTCGTTGGCCAACTCAGGATCTACCAAAATACGACCGCTGTGTTCGTCTGTAATGATCTTTTTACGCGATGCGATTTCCATTTGTACTTGTGGAGGAATGGTAAAGAAAGAACCACCCGAAGCGCCACGCTCGACGGGAACAATAGCCAAGCCATTCTTAACGTTGGAACGAATGCGCTTGTACGCTTTTATCAAGCGCTCTTCGATCTGCTTCTCGTAATCTTCAGATTTTTTAATGAGGGCTTGTTCTTCTTTTTCTGTTTCTGAAAGAATTTCGTCCAATTCACCTTGTTTATGCTTTAGGTGCTCTTGACGTTCCTTTAAACGAGCTTTAGTCTCGTCAATAACCTCTTTCTTCTGCTCGATCTGTGCCTTAAATTCTTTAATGTGCTTTTCGGCCAATTGGATCTCCAGTTCCTGAAACTCGATCTCTTTGCTCAAAGAATTGTATTCGCGGTTGTTGCGAACGTTGTCCTGTTGTCCGGTATATTTTTTAATTAGGCTCTTTGCCTCCTCGATAAGGTTTTTCTTTCCTTTGATCTCTTCGTCGATGACATCGAGATCCGACTTCAATTTTTCAAGACGCGTATTCATTCCGGCAACCTCATCTTCCAGGTCTTCTACTTCCAAGGGAAGTTCCCCTCTAACATTGCGGATTTCATCGATACGAGAATCGATTAATTGCAAATCGAATAATGCTCTTAACTTCTCTTCTACAGTACTTTCTGTTTTTGCTGCCATATTCTAGTAATAGCTAATAGGATTGGTGTTTATTTTAGATAAAACGATTGCAAAATTACTAATTTTTTTGTTAAGGAAAGAAACTAAAAGCTCTTTTGTGAACTGTTCACTTTCATAATGCCCAATATCGGCAAGCAGGATGGCACCTTCAGCTTTAAAAAAATCGTGGTATTTAAAATCTGCACTCACAAATGCATCTGCTCCAAGGCGTTTGGCGGCATCTATCGCAAAACTACCACTTCCACCTAAAACAGCCACTTTGTGTATGGTGTGACCCAAAAAAGCCGAATGACGGATCCCTTCGGTTTTCATCTTTGACTTCAGGTGATTTAGGAAATCCTTTTCTGAAAGACCCTGCTCCAATTCACCTACCATACCCATGCCAATATGCTGATTGGTATTTTCTAGTGTAGTGATCTCATAGGCTACTTCTTCATACGGATGCACTGCTTTCAGGGCTTGAAGTACATTGGATTCTAGATGTTTTTGAAACGTGACCCCTATTTGTATCTCTTCTTCGAAATGCAGCTCACCCTTTGTGCCAAGTGTGGGATTTGATGCTTCATTTCCTTTAAAGCTGCCTTTTCCGGCAACATTGAAGCTGCAATGCTCATAGTTGCCAATGGCACCTGCTCCTGCAGTAAACAGCGCGCTGCGAACCTTATCTGCAGCTGATAGCGGAACGAAGGTACGTAGTTTTTTTATGGTTCCCGACTGCGGGATCAGCACCATTCTATTGGTTAAGCCCAACTGCGCACATATTTTTGCATTCACCCCTTCCCAAGCATTATCCAAGGCCGTGTGAATGGCGTAAATGGCAATATCGTGCTTGATGGCTTTTTGCACTACCCGTTCAACATAGGTAGCCCCGGTTATTTTTTTTAATCCTGAAAAAATAATGGGGTGGAAACTTACAATTAGATTACAATCGGTTGATATCGCTTCATCAACTACTGCTTCCAAAGTATCTAAGGTGACCAAAACACCCGTTACTGAAGTATTTTCATCCCCTACTAATAATCCGGTGTTGTCAAAATCTTCTGCATAGCTTCTCGGCGCCCATGATTCCAAGATCGATATAACTTCCTTTATCTTCATACTGTGATAATTTAGCGTAAAGATAACAGAATCTTCCGGCCACCGGAAAACATTTCTGTAACGCAAATTCGAAATGTAAGAATGGGAACGTTCCTTTAAAAGGGAATTAGTATTTTCGTTGCATGAAGCGACTTCGTATCTTATTGTTTCCCTTCTCGGTAGTATACGGTGCTATCACCGGGATGCGTAATTATTTTTATGATCGTGGATGGTGGGAAAGCAGATCGTATAAAACCCCACTTATCTGCGTTGGAAACTTATCCACAGGCGGCACAGGTAAATCACCTATGATACAGTACTTGTTGTCTTTTCTGCTTGAGGATTATACTGTGGCTGTTCTAAGTAGAGGATATAAACGAAAAACCTCCGGTTATCTGGAAGTAGCAACGAATAGCACTGTAGATGAGGTTGGCGATGAGCCGCTTCAAATAAAACAGAATTACCCGAATGTGAAAGTAGCAGTATGTGCCGACAGGCGTACAGGTGTTGAGAAGTTGGAAGCTTCAGTGGATGTTGTATTATTGGATGATGCCTTTCAGCATAGAAAAGTACAGCCCTCCACATCAATACTGCTCACCTCTTTCTCGAACTTGTATCTGGATGATTATCTATTACCTGCCGGAAACCTTCGTGAATCCCGCTTAGGCGCGGCACGGGCCGATATGATCCTAGTGACCAAATGTCCTGAAGGAGTTTCCTATGCCAAGCAACAAGAGATCCAGTTTAGAATGCAATTGAAACCCCATCAAAAACTGTATTTCACCCGGATTGGTTACGATTCGTTTATCTACGGGAAGACCGAAACCTTACAATTGGAATACCTTATGGACAAACCTTTCACTTTGGTTACGGGTATCGCGAACCCGCAGCCATTGGTGGATTTTCTGAAAAAAAACGGATATGTTTTTAAGCATGAAAAATTCGCAGACCATCACGATTTTAGTGCTTCAGAAGTAAAAAAATTACAAAAGAAAGACATCATTCTTACAACAGAAAAGGATTATATGAGGCTACAGCCTAAGCTTCAGAAATTTGCATTGTACTACCTGCCTATCAAAACCATCTTTCTCAATGAGCAGGAAGCGTTTTTCCAGGAGTTTATAAGAAAGCAAATTAGGTTTACATTAAAAAAAGCCGATTAAGTATTCACCGGAAACTTGCGTCCTTCCAAGGTACGGTAAATCTTTTCGAAGAATTCTTCAGTCTTGAAGGGTTTAGGAATGATCTCATTAAATCCGGCGCGGTAGAATTCGTCCAGATTCTCGTCAATGGTAACCGCAGTAAGGGCGATGATCGGCAAATGTTTGTTAAAATCACGGATCTTTTGGGTCGCCTCGATACCACTTATTCCCGGCATGTGGATGTCCATGAGGATCACATCGAAATCATGTGTTTTTACGAGATCGATGGCGTCCATACCATTGTCTGCCACCATGCACTGCATTTTGTTTTTTTCAAGGATCTTCTTCGTGATCATTTGGTTGATCTTATTATCCTCGACCACCAATACCTTTCTATTCTCTAGAGCTACGTAATCTACATCGTAAATAATGTTCTTGGGGTTTGTGTCTACTTGTACCTCTTCGGAAATATCGAACTTGATATTGAACCAAAATTTGGATCCTTTGCCCAACTGACTGTCGAGCTGAATCTTACTGCCCATGAGTTCCAAGAGATTCTTAACAATGGAAAGCCCTAAGCCGGTACCGCCAAATTTTCGGTTGATCTGTAAGGAAGCTTGAGAGAAAGTTTCGAAAATACTTTTTTGCTTCTTCTTAGAAATACCCACACCGTTATCCTCGATCTCGAAATGAAGCATTACCTTTTTATCCGTTTGTTCCTGCTTTTGCACTCGAACGGTCACATCGCCATTTTGAGTGAACTTAACCGAGTTGCCAATTAAGTTGATCAATACCTGGGATAACTTCAAGGGATCACCCACGAGCTTATCGGGGATGGATTCGTCAAATTCAAGGTGTAAGTTGTTCTTACGGTCGTCTGCCGATTTTTTTAAGGCAACCAATACATCATTGATGCGCTTCTTCAAGGAGAAAGTGGTCTTCTCTATTTCTACCTTGTTGGCTTCCAGTTTGTTGAGGTCTAGAATGTTGTTGATGAGCGATAAGAGATATTCTCCGGAGAATTTCAATGAGTTTAGATGTTCTTTTTGATGAGGTTTGGGGTCTTCCTCCAGTAATAAGTGTGTGAGACCAGTTACGGCATATAATGGTGTACGCAATTCGTGTGTAATGGTAGAGAGGAATTGTGCTTTCGCCAAAGAAGCTTTTTCGGCTTTCTCTTTTGCCAAGAGTAACTCGTTATTCTTGTCTTGCAGCAACTCGTTTGCTTTGGCTCGTAAATTGTTGTTTTTATAAAGTGACAGTGTAAGCAACGACAGGATCACGATCAACGCGATACTCAAACCTGTGGTCATCTTACCAAAATTGATCGACTTTTGCTTTTTGTCAAGGTCATTTTGTTGTGTCACGATGATCTCTTCCAAATTTCCAACATCGGTTTCGGCATCTACTCCTTTCGAGATCGCACTAAGATACAGTTGATATAGCGAATCACTTTTTCTTTCGTATAAGTCCAAGTACTCCTGTGCCATACTGTTATTATTACGGCGAATGGCAATATAAGAAGCGATCTTATAGCTGTCTATCTTTAATTTAGCGTAGGTGTTAGCTTCGCTGATCGCTATCGATTTCTGAAGTGAGGCTTCAGCCTGTTTTAAAGGATTGTAGCTTACCTCCTCAGGGGATAAGCTAAGCAAGGCTTCGGCTTTATTTAGGTGCGTAAATGCTTCTTGATAGTTAAGATTATAGGTTTGAAATAGCGGTATGGCAGCATCAAAATAGTTGATAGCTGTTTTAAAGTTCTTCTTTTTTAATTCTAATATTCCAAAGCCTAAGACGACGTCGGCCTGTTTTTTTTCATCGCCTAACTGAGTGATGATCTTATCGGCTTCTCTTAGAAATTTTTCAGAATTGGTAAAATCGCCCGTACGGGTTAGAATAAACCCATATAAGCTATATGCTTTCGCCAACTTTTCCTGATCGTTGATCTTATTGAGCAGGATGATGGCATTGTTTGTTTCTGAAGCTGCTTTTGAATAGTTCTGAAGGTAATAGTTCAGCTCTGCAATACTTAATAATACATCAATCCGTAATAACAGGTCGGTGGATGTACTTACTAATTTATTGGCTTTGTTAAGCCGAATCATGGCTGTCTCGAAATCCTGTGCTTGCACGGCTGTCTTAGCTTCTTTTTGAAACTTCTTAACTGTGCCAATAGTATCTAATGCCGTCTCTTGTGCCAAAGCACCAAAAGAGAGCATAAGACAGCAGAAGGCGGGGAGTAATATCTTGTATGTTAGAGAGATACTCTTCATTTATCTTATGTACTTCGGCGATAAATATAGTCATTTCCTCGATAATGAGGTCTTTTTTGAGGAAAATTGTAGGATTAAATCGACAATTCGAGAGGAATAACCAATTTCATTATCGTACCAACCTATTATTTTGACCATCTTACCAATGACCGAGGTCATTTGTGCATCAAAAATACAGGAATGGGTATTCCCTACAATATCAATAGAAACGATAGGGTCTTCCGTGTATTGAAGGATCCCTTTCAATTCTTTTTCTGAAGCTTGCTTAAACGCTTCGTTCACTTCTTTAATGGTAACTTCTCTTCGAACGTTCAACGTAATGTCCGTCAACGATCCGTTTGGGACAGGAACCCTAATACCACAGCCGCCAATCACTGAAGCCAGCTCCGGAAAGATCTTTGTCAATGCCTTGGCAGCACCCGTTGTGGTAGGAACGATCGACTGTCCTGCGGCACGTGCTCTTCGTAAATCTCTATGCGGTTGGTCATGCAAACTTTGGTCGGTAGTGTAGGAGTGTATGGTAGTAATGTAGGCTTGTTCTATACCGCATAATTTATCGACAACCTGGAGCATTGGGGCCGCATTATTGGTGGTACAAGAAGCGTTGGAAATTATAGTGTCCTCATCGTTTAAGATTCCTTCATTCACACCCAGTACTACTGTTTTAATATCATCTTCGGAAGGGGGAACCGATAGGATCACTTTTTTGGCTCCGTTATCCAAATGCTTCTGAAGCTGTTCCCGAAACCGAAACTTTCCGGTGCATTCAACAACAATATCAATTCCTTGCCAGTTCAATGCCGACACATCTTTTTCCGAAGAAAACCGAACTGTTTTTCCCGCCACCGTGATCGTGTCTTTACTGGTTTCAATGGATTCGTGTAATACTCCGTGAATGCTGTCGTATTTTAGCAAATGACCCAACGTTTTAGCATCGGCAATATCATTTACGGCCACGACCTCAATAGTAGGGTGGTGTAGTAATAATCGAAACAAATTACGACCAATACGTCCGAAGCCGTTAATGCCAATTCGAATAGGGGCCTCCGTGTGCATAAACTACGTTAAGTGCTTTTGGGCTTTATAGGAAGAGCGCACCAGAGCTCCGCTTTCTACGTGACGAAATCCCATGTCCAGTCCTATTTTTTCATATTTCTCAAACTGATCCGGGTGAATAAATTCTTTCACCGGAAGGTGCCGTTTGGAAGGTTGAAGATATTGACCAATAGTAACAATATCAAGTCCTACGTTTCGCAAATCTTCCAGGGTTTGGATCACTTCGTTCTCGGTTTCACCCAACCCCAGCATGATCCCGCTCTTGGTGCGTTTAATCCCTTGCTCTTTCAGATAGCGAAGCACTTCCAAACTACGTTCGTACTTTGCCTGTATACGAACTTCACGGGTTAAGCGCTTTACGGTTTCCATATTATGTGATACAACCTCGGGCTGTACCGAAATGATACGATCAATATGGCGTGTCACGCCCTGAAAATCGGGAATAAGTGTCTCTAATGTGGTTTCGGGGTTCATTCGGCGGATGGCCTTAACCGTTTCAGCCCAAAGAATCGAACCCATGTCTTTGAGGTCATCGCGATCTACCGATGTGATCACAGCGTGCTTTATCTCCATAAGTTTAATGGAACGCGCTACTTTTTCGGGTTCGTCCCAATCCACCGTTTCGGGTCTGCCGGTTTTTACACCGCAAAAGCCACAAGAACGCGTGCAAATATTACCCAAGATCATAAACGTTGCGGTTCCTTCGGTCCAACATTCTCCCATATTGGGACAACTTCCGGAGGTGCAAATAGTATGGAGGTCATATTTATCTACCAGGCCTCTAAGTGCCGTGTATTTTTTACCGGTAGGCAGTTTCACCCGCAGCCACTTTGGCTTTGGGGCTGGTTTTTTCAGTTCTATGGTTTCTGTATTCATAAGTAGATACAAAGGTACAAAGAATACCTAGAAAAACGTATTAGATTGTTGTGAGAAACCAGAAGCTAAAAGCAATAAGCACTACAATGGATACGAGACTGTAGTAACGCATAAATATGGAAGGTCTGGCTTCGGCGGGGGTATGGCTTCCACATAGAAGACTATAGTTGATAATGGCATAGAATGGTGCGGTTAAAAAGGAAAGTATGGTCGCTACTTTTATAAGCAGGCCCATTTCAGAAACAAAAAAGAAAAAGATGGACAAGGTGCCCGTTACCAGAATGAGTAGCCAAAACAGGTATCCTCTTTTGGAAGGCGTGCCGGTTAAGATTTCTACGGAAGCATTCATCACCCTTGGGGAGCCGTCCAGCGTGGTAAGCGTAGTACTGAACATGGTGGTTAGGGCCGCAATGCCAATAATGATCTTTGTAGGCTCTCCCAAGCTGTAGGTGTACATTGAGATCAACTGATTGGCAAATTCCCCTCCATTTTCTGAAAATCGTTCACCGCTATTATACATCACTAGAGCGCCCAACGCTAAAAAACCTATGGCGAGCAGTGTCGTACTAAGATATCCTACATTAAAATCGAAACGAGACTGTTTTGAAGTGATCGTAGCATCTAGTTTCTTCTTTTCTACCGTCCAAATAGAATGCCAGATAGAGATATCGAGAGGCGCAGGCATCCAGCCCATGAAAGCGATCAAGAACGCTACCGAAAGTGCATCTGTTGGTAGGATTTGCGTAAAAGAGAGGTTCGATTCTGGCTTAACTGCTAATACAACAGCGAAGATCGTACTTAGGGTTAAGCAAAGAACGATTCCTTTCATTAAGGAATCCAAGATCTTATACCTGCCTAAGATCAAAATAAAAAAACAAATTCCTGTGATCACTGCAGTCCAGAGTACTACAGATCCTGTGCCAAATAAGGAGGAGGCGATCCCTGCGGTTACAATGGTAACTGCTGTTTGAATGGTAAACATGGTCCCCAATGTGATGATAAAGTAGGCGACAAGAACACCTTTTCCCATTTTGGCGTATCCAGTCAGTAAATTTTCTCCCGTAGCGGCAGCATAGCGCGGTCCAAACTCAAAAAATGGGTATTTTATGGCGTTTATCAATACCAGTGCCCACAGCAATCCAAATCCGAAATCGGCTCCGGCACGCGTGGATTGAACCAAATGAGAAACACCTATGGCAGCTCCAGCGAACAGAAAACCGGGTCCGAGTCTCTTGAGGATCTTCATTGCGTCTAATGATGTTGGGTAATGATCTCGGCCAATAATTTCTTGGCTCGCAACAACCTTACTTTTACGTTGTTGAGTGGTTCTTCCAAGGCTTCGGAGATTTCATTATAGCTCATTTCCTGAAAATAGCGCAGGTTAATGATCTCTTGGTAGTGAGGTTTTAGCTCTTTTATGAATTGGAGCAACTCTGCCAAATTCTGTTCTGTGATCAATTTATCTTCCGGTGTAGGATTCGCATCGGCTATTTTTCGAATATGATCTTCACTGGCATCGGTCGTTTGGGAATAGATGGAAGCATTTTTTTTTCGGGTCTTGTCTATCTGGATATTCTTTGAAATCGCCACAAGCCAGGTGCTAAATACATAATTCTCATCAAAAGTATCTATTTTATCAAATGCTTTGGAAAATGTCTCGATCGTGATATCTTCGGCTTCATACTCATCCCGAACCCGCTTCATTTGAAAGCCATATACTTCATTCCAGTAATGATCCAACAAGAACTTGAATGCACTTTGTTTTCCCTTTTTTGCTTTCTGAATTTGATGATCTATATCCTGTTGCGTTATTTCCACCGCTTCGGTTTTGAGTTGCTATTGGAAATAAAGATACTCAATTGTAGGAATACTAAAAATAAATCTAATAAGGGCAATATGGGGATAAGGTCTGTTTCTTTCAATTTCTTGGCAGCCTTTCCAAAGACTAGATACTGAAAGCCCACTCGAGCAAGAATAATCGGTAAGGCCAGTTTCCAATTTATCAATAAGGCTACGACCGCCAGCGGCCAAAATAAGAAGCCGGTCAAGTAAAAAAGTCCCAATAGAAATTTATGTTTGGGCTTATAATAACTTGCTGTGGTAATATGGCGTCTTTTCTGATGCATCCATTCTTTCCAGGTATTCTTTGGAGCTGAATAGGTAAAAGCCATTTCATCAAAACAAATAGTTGTATTAGCGCCGGTGGCGACCTCATTTACAAACAAATCGTCATCGCCCGATGGTATCTTCACATGCGATATGAAACCATTATTGGCATAATAGAGATCACTAGTATACGCCAGATTCCTTCCAACGCCCATGTACGGCATCCCTGCTTTGGCATAGGAAAAATACTGAAGGGCAGTAAGCACGGTTTCGAAGCGAATGATCTTATTTAAGAAACCCGAACGTTTTTCATAAGCTCCATATCCCAAAATAAGCTGCTTATCCTTAGAAAAATGAGAAGCCATTTGGCTCAACCAGGCATCGCTTGCCGGACTACAGTCGGCGTCGGTAAAAACCATTCGTTGATGTTTGGCGCGTTTTATACCCAAGGTGAGGGCATATTTCTTACTGGCCCAAAAGGTTTCATTGTTCTCTACATTCACGATCTTAATGCGCGGGTCCTTTTCAGAAAAGTGCTCCATCACCTCCAATGTGTCATCGAACGAGGCATCATTGATTAAGATGATTTCATAGTTAGGATAGGACTGTCTTTGCCACAGCGGAATATTTTTTTGTAGGTTCTCAATCTCATTCTTGGCACATATCAATAAGGAAACCGGAGCGATGTCCTGTACTAGGCTTTTAGAAGGGTTGAGGAAAGAAAATTTAGAAAAGAGGAGGAAATAGCAACAGTTAATAATGACCACTGCCGTAAAAACGTAAAATAGCACCATACACCGTCCTATTGTTATTGTTTGTGAGACGTCTCGGTGCAGTTCTCAAACTGGTCCGGCGTCTTTCCGCAAAAACCACAACTCTCACCTTCTTTGTTTAAAAAAGGATTTTGGCTTGCACAGGTTCCCGCAAATTTGCCATCTTTCTTCGCCCATAATTTTATGGCGATTCCTGCGATGGCTAAGAATAATAAAATTAAGGTGATCACTAAAAGTTCCATAGCGCAATTTTAAAGCACAAAAGTACAATCTTTCTTTGTCATGTGCTCGTAATTTGATTATTTTTAGCACAAATTTGAAGCCAAAAAAGTATGAAATATATGTACCGAGTTCTTTTGCCGTTGCTTGTGTTTGTCACTCTTCTAAGTTGTAAGAACGACGCGAAGGAATCAACCGGAGATACTTCAGGAGAGACCACGCAGGTCGTTTCCGAAAAACCTGTGGTAAAGGAACGGAAGATCCCTACGGAAGCTGAAAAGAAACAAGCAAAGAGCGTCTTGAGTAAATTGATGGTCACCCCCGAGTTAAAAGCCTTTACAAGCTTTTTGGTAAGTGCTCAGTTGACCGATCTTATGATGAAGGATGAAGGGCCTTATACTGTATTAGCTCCTACCAATGAGGCATTTGACAATCTTGAGGAAGAACTTCGAAATGGTTTGTTCCGCAGAGAAAACAAAGACCAACTTTCTGCCATTTTGAAAAACCATATTGTGAGTGGATCGTTGGATTCGGCTACTTTATTCCAAAATAGTAAGAGCGGTAACTATACCCTAACCAACTTGAACGGTGAAACTCTTACGGTTACTAAAGAAGGTAATGATATTGTGATCTCTTCGGCTTCAGGAGTACAGGCAAAAATTGGGAAAAGTGATATTCATGGTTCCAACGGCGTGGTTCACGTTGTGGACGCTGTCTTCGTAGCCAACTAAAAGACATTTACTTCGGGTTCGATGTAGATCCCGAATTTTTGCTTCACTTCCCTCTGTATTTTTAAGGCAAGCTCCCATATCTCGTGACCGGTGGCATTACCGTGATTTACCAGAACCAGTGCTTGATGTTCATGGACACCTGCGTCACCAAATCGCTTTCCTTTAAATCCCGCTTTTTCGATCAGCCAACCTGCCGGAATCTTAAATTCCGTAGGAGATACTTCATAAAAGGGAGCATCAGGAAACGCAAGGCGAAAAGCTTTAAAGGCATCGGTGTCAATAATAGGATTTTTAAAGAAACTTCCGCTATTTCCCAAAATTTTAGGATCGGGGAGTTTTGATTGTCGAATGGCGATCACCGCCTGGGATATATCTGCAATGGTGGGATCTGTACAATTATTTTCAGCCAATACTTCTTTAATTGCGCCATACGAAGTGTGGGTCAAATGATTTCTTTTAGTGAGGGATAAAGTCACACTGGTGATAATATATTTTCCCTTAAATCTGGTTTTGAAGATAGAATCCCTGTACCCGAAGTCGCAGGCCTCTTTATTGAATACTTTTATTTCACCCGTTGCGACTTCCACCGCTGTACAGGATTGGAACACATCTTTCAATTCTACCCCATATGCGCCTATATTCTGAATAGGAGCGGTGCCTACATTTCCGGGGATAAGCGAGAGATTCTCCACACCACCGTACTTATGTGAGATACAGTACATGACAAAATCATGCCAATTCTCTCCGGCCATAACTTTTAGTGAAATTCGATCTTCATCTTCTGTCACTACCTCAATGCCCTTAAGATTAATATGAAGAACCAATGCATTAATATCTTTTGTGAGCAGCATATTGCTACCTCCCCCAAGTACAAATAACGTTTTGTTTCGATGCGTTTTAAGTACTTCAATCAATTCTGAAATAGCGTTGATCTCTATAAAATATCTGGCTTTCGAATCAATTCCGAAGGTATTATACGCTTTCAGTGATGTGTACTCTTCGAGATGCATTAATCGTTGTATTCTTCTAACGCTGCTTTAAGGATCTCAACCGAGCGGATAAGACTTTCTTTCCGAAGCACATAGGCAATTCGTACTTGATTAAGCCCTACACCCGGACTTGAATAAAAGCCTGCGGCAGGAGCCACCATAATCGTTTCGCCGTTATGATCGAATGATTCTAATAACCATTGGGCAAACGCATCACTGTTCTTAACGGGAAGTTCTACGATACAGTAAAACGCACCCTTGGGCTCTCCCACCTTCACTCCGGGGATCTCTTTTAGACTTCTTACAAGAATATCACGTCTTTCTTGATATTCGGAAATTACCTCATCGAAATAACTTTGGGGTGTTAGTAAGGCAGCTTCGCTGGCAATTTGAGCGAAGGTAGGTGGGCTAAGACGTGCTTGCGCAAACTTAAGAGCGGTTCTAATAACTTCTTTGTTTTTCGAGACCAAGCACCCAATGCGTGCCCCACACATGCTATAGCGCTTCGATACTGAGTCGATAAGTATGCCATGCTCTGCCATGCCGAGTTCCTCAAGGATCGAATAATGCTTAGAGCCATCGTATGTGAATTCACGGTACACCTCGTCTGCCACCAAGAACAGATCGTGCTTTTTTACCATAGCCGCTAACAATTTAATCTCTTCTTTGGAATATAGATATCCCGTAGGATTGCCCGGATTACAAATTAAAATAGCCTTGGTCTTAGGAGTGATCAATTTTTCAAATTCTGAAATGGGGGGCAACGCAAAATTGTTTTCTATTTTTGAAATCACGGGTACGATCGTTACCCCGGAAGCAGTAGCAAAGCCGTTATAGTTTGCATAAAAAGGTTCAGGTATGATGATCTCGTCACCAACATCGGCGATGCTTCCCATAGCGAATAATAATGCTTCACTACCTCCTGTTGTGACAACTATATCATTGGCATCTACAGGAATGTTCAGCCGGTTGTAATAGTTCGCTATCTTTTTTCGATATTCTTCAGACCCTTCAGATCGCGTGTATGCCAATACTTCCAAATGATGATTGGCGACAGCATCCATGGCAATTTGTGGTGATTTTATGTCCGGCTGCCCTATATTAAGATGGTATACTGTTTTTTTGTCTTTATATGCTTTTTCGGCATATGGAACCAGCTTTCGTATAGGTGATTCCGGCATATTCTTTCCCTTGTTGGATACTGAAGGCATAGTGATGAAATTTAAGAGCAAAGTTCCGAAATATATTTAAGATTCCCATGCGGCAAAGAGCATGTTTCACCAAATTTTTATATCTTCAATACTGTTGAAAACATTTTCTAAAATACGCTTCCTGTCCCTTTTTCTGGGAATTTTTGTGTTGCTGCCTCCTTCTGTAGTAGGGCAGGAAGGATTTACGTTGCCGGATGGAACCATCAAAGATAAGATCGATTTTGAGTTGGTTAATAACTTAGTGGTTATTCCTGTCACCATAAATGGAACAGAGTTCTCCTTTCTTCTGGATACAGGAGTCAATACAACCATACTGTTTGGATTGTCCCAAGAGGATTCTATACAGTTAAAGAATACCAGACCTATTCGTATTCGTGGTCTTGGAACGGGAGGAAGTATTGATGCACTGCGTACAGAAAGAAATAAGGTAACTGTTGGGAATGCAGTGGACGAAGAGCATACTATTTATGTGATCTTTGAACAATCCTTGAACCTCTCGCCAAGAATGGGTTTGCCCATCCATGGGATTATTGGATACGATTTTTTTAAGAAGTTTATCGTAAAGACTGATTATACAAGAAAAAAACTCACCTTTTTCGATCCTGAAAAATACGAACCGAAGGTATGTAGCAGGTGCGAGGTTTTTCCAATTAGATTGTATGAGAACAAACCCTATATAGATATGAAGGTGGGTTCGGGTGACACTTTGGTTGATGTTACCCTATTGATAGATTCCGGAGCCAGTGATGCGCTGTGGATCTTTGACGAAACGATTGGGATAGTAGAAGCTCCCCAAAATTATTTTGAAGATTTTTTAGGATTAGGACTTAGCGGGAATATTTATGGCAAACGTTCTAAGCTAAAAAAAGCACAGCTTGGGACGTATGTTCTTGCTAATGTGAATGTTGCTTACCCTAGTGAAGACGCATTAGAAGACATTAAGTTCTATGATGATCGTAGTGGAAGTCTTGGAGGAGGTATTTTAAAACGCTTTACAGTAACAATGGATTATTCCTCACAACAAATGATCTTAAAAAAAAATAACTCATTTAGCGATCCCTTTTATTACAATATGAGCGGAATTACGGTCGAGCACGACGGATTGGTCGTCGTCAAAGAGGAACAAACATCAGATAGTGTAAAAATTCCAACTAATATTTCTTCCGAAAACGACAATGCATTTACCTTACAGTTCAAGACAATTTTTAATTTTTTTTTAGTGCCACGATACATTGTTGCCGAACTTCGAGAGAATTCCCCTGCAGCATTGGCGGGTCTTCTAAAGAACGATGAGATCCTATCAATCAACGGGAGACCTGCCTATAAATATAAATTATATGAAATCGTTGCACTTTTCAGTTCTCAAGAAGGCAAACGCATAAAACTTCAAATCGAACGAAACGGTGTAAAGCTTATAAAAAAGTTTGTACTCAAAGAAGTGCTATAAAAAAACCGTCCGCACTGTGGCGGACGGTCAAGTAAAAATAATTAACGTAATTATTCTGTCTTCTCGAGAACGCTTTTTCCTTCATCCAAAACCTCACCTTTAATTTTAAGGGCTTTGATGGGTTCATCGGCGTTCGAATAAACGGTAACGGTCTTTCGTATGGGACCCACTCGATTTGTATCGTATTTTACCTGAATCGTGCTGCTTTCACCGGGAGCTATCGGACCATCCGGTTTTTTAGGAACAGTACATCCACAACTGGATTTCACATCTGAAATGATAAGCGGGGCATTGCCGGTATTTGTAAATTCAAACACACGTACTCCATCACTTCCTTTTGCAATTTCACCATAGTCTATGGTGTCAGTTTTAAAGCTGATCTTTGCTTGTGCTTGTGCGCTAAAACTCACCAAAGCAATTAAGGCTATAAGTACCAATTTCTTCATATTTTCTATAATTTTGAATAGCTAAAGTAAGTATCTTTCTTACAAACTGCAAAATAAGTTATTCACTTTTGTAATCTTGCAGATATAACTACTTTTGCATACTACATTTCAAAAATCAGACCAAACATGGGATTAGAGGCAAAATATAATGCTCAAAAGGTGGAAGAGCAGTGGTATAACTACTGGATGGAGCATAACTATTTTCATAGTGAAGTAGATGATAGGGAGCCATACACCATCGTCATCCCACCTCCAAACGTAACCGGGGTACTGCACATGGGGCATATGTTGAACAATACACTACAGGATGTATTGATTCGAAGAGCCCGTTTAAAAGGTTTCAATGCCTGTTGGGTGCCCGGAACAGATCACGCCTCCATTGCTACAGAAGCGAAGGTAGTAGCCAAACTCCAACAGGAAGGAATCCGTAAAGCAGATCTTACCCGTGATGAATTTTTGAAACATGCTTGGGATTGGACACATACACATGGGGGTATTATACTTGAGCAACTAAAGAAACTAGGAGCCTCCTGCGATTGGGAACGCACCAAATTCACCATGGATGACGATATGTCAGCCTCTGTTATTAAAGTCTTTGTTGACCTTTATAAAAAAGGTCATATTTACCGGGGATATCGCATGGTGAACTGGGATCCGCAAGCCAAAACTACCCTGTCTGATGAAGAGGTAAATTATGAAGAGAAACAAGGAAATCTATATTATCTCAATTATAAGATCGAAGGCAGTGAAGAATTTTTAACCATCGCTACGACCAGACCGGAAACCATATTGGGTGACACTGCCATTTGTATCAACCCTAATGACGAACGGTTTTCTCATTTAAAAGGAAAAAAAGCGGTAGTCCCTATCTGCAACCGTATTATTCCTATTATTGAAGACGACTATGTCGATATGGAGTTTGGGACAGGCTGTTTAAAGGTAACGCCGGCACACGATGAGAACGATAAGGCGCTAGGGGATAAGCACCATTTGGAAGTGATTGATATTTTAAATGAGGACGGTAGTTTAAATCAGTACGGAATGCAGTACGAGGGCAAAGACCGTTTTGTAGCTAGAAAAGAGATTGTGACAGAATTGGATGCTATGGGAGTGCTTCTCAAAACCGCACAGCATACGCACAAGGTGGGAACAAGTGAACGTACGGGAGCTATCATTGAACCGAAATTGAGCGACCAATGGTTTTTGAAAATGAAAGAATTGGCACAGCCCGCCTTGGATGCTGTTCTTGAAAAAGAGGTTCATCTCGTTCCGGAAAAGTTTGTCAATACCTACCGTCATTGGATGGAAAATGTGCGAGATTGGAATATTTCGCGTCAGTTATGGTGGGGTCAACAAATCCCTGCCTATTATTATGGTGTAGGGAAGAACGATTTTGTTGTTGCAGAGACCTTGGAAGATGCTCTTGTAGAAGCGCGAAAGAAATCGGGTAACGAGAAGCTTACGCGGGCAGATCTTACGCAGGATCCCGATGCACTTGATACTTGGTTTTCATCATGGTTATGGCCCATTAGTGTCTTTGGAGGTATTTTAGAACCGGATAATAAGGAGATCAATTACTATTATCCAACCAATGATCTGGTCACGGCTCCCGAGATCCTTTTTTTCTGGGTTGCCCGTATGATCATTGCTGGCTACGAATATAGAAATGAGAAACCGTTTACCAACGTCTACCTTACAGGTATTGTACGCGATAAACAACGCAGAAAGATGAGTAAATCCTTGGGGAACTCTCCAGATCCCATTGAGCTCATGGATAAATACGGTGCCGATGGAGTTCGCGTAGGAATGCTGTTGAGTTCTCCGGCCGGAAACGACCTCATGTTCGACGAAGATCTGTGTAAACAGGGAAGCGGATTTGTGACTAAGATATGGAATGCATATAGGTTGATCGACGGTTGGGATGTTTCAGAAACGCAAGCACCAACCGAAACAGCTACGATCGCTATCAACTGGTATCGGGCAAAATTTCAGAAGACATTGGCCGAGATCGAGGACCATTTCAGTAAGTATCGTATAAGCGATGCGCTCATGGCTACCTATAAACTTATATGGGATGATTTCTGTTCGTGGTTCTTGGAAATGGTAAAACCCGGGTATGGGGATCCCATTGCAACTTCAACATACAATGAGGTAATCACGATCCTGGAAGATAATTTAAAGATTTTACATCCCTTCGTTCCATTTATTTCTGAAGAGATATGGCAACATATTACAAAGCGTAGTCCCGAAGATGCCCTCATCATTGCTTCATGGCCTAATGAGGTTCAAACTAATGATAAATTGATCGCCGATTTTGGGGTTGCTTCGGAAGTGATTTCGGGTGTACGTACGATTCGGAAAGAGAAGAATATTTCATTTAGGGACTCTATTTCTTTGTGGGTGATTAATAATGAAGGGCAGTCTAAGGATTTTGATCCCGTTATTCAGAAGCTAGGAAATATCTCAGAATTGAAATATACTTCCGAAGCGATAGACGGAGCACTTACGTTTCGTGTAAAATCCAATGAGTATTTTATTCCTATGGCCGGTGCCATTGACGTAGCCGAAGAAATTGAAAAATTACAGGAAGAACTGAAATATACTGAAGGTTTTTTAAAAAGTGTTCAAGGAAAGTTGAAAAACGAACGATTTGTTAGTGGGGCACCCGCGCAGGTAGTTGCCATGGAAAAGCAAAAAGAAGCCGATGCGATCGCAAAGATCGAAACGTTAAAAGCTTCGTTGGCTAACTTAAAATAATCGAAGTTTGAAGTGGGATGTTTGGAGTTGAAGTATTTTTGAGCAGTATACGTGCGAATGAAGTCTTTTTACAGCTACTTTCTGTATAAAAAATACTGCTTTACAGCTTCGATATATAGAAGTTTGGCTTCTTCACTGGACAGTTCGCGTGTTTGGAACAGTGCATTGGTCTTAAAGGCGCCAATAAGCGGATTATCACTACTGGGTTGGTCTTGGGAGTTGGTTGCACGTTTATAATAGGCATAGAGTTTCAATAAAACATCGGCAGGGAAGGGTTCGGTGTGGTTGTTGATACTTTCCACCGCACTTTCAAAAGCAGTATTTAATTCTTCGGGTGTCATTTTGAAGCCAATACAGTCAATCCGCCTTTCACTTTGGCGTGAAGCTTTATATCTATTTTTGCGTCTAATGGTAAGAACACGTCTACTCTCGATCCAAATTTAATAAAGCCACTATCATCTGTTTGGTGTATTTCTTGTCCTTCTTGGGCATAGTTCACGATACGTTTTGCCATGGCTCCGGCGATCTGCCGGTGCAGTACCGGACCAAATTCTTCATTATCTACGACTACGGTGGTCCTTTCGTTCTCTTCGGAAGATTTTGGATGCCAGGCCACCAAATATTTTCCGGGATGGTATTTACTGTAAATCACCTTGCCACCCACCGGATAACGAGTGACATGCACATTGATAGGGGACATAAAGACCGATATCTGAAGGCGTTTATCGTTGAAATACTCTTTTTCAAACACTTCTTCAATCACCACAACCTTTCCATCGACCGGGGAGAGGACCTGTGCATTATCGGGATTAAAATTCCGTTTCGGGTTTCTGAAAAACTGCAAAACCAATCCAAGTAATACCAACAGCGAAATGATGATCACCGCTTTTATGGTGGTGTTTTCAGTAATAAAATGTGTCGTGAGGCTAAGTACCACACATAGAAAAAATGCGACTAAAATAATTTTATGTCCTTCCTTATGAAACATAGGTTACAATTTCTAAAAAAGCATATACAAACGGGCTTGCAAAAATAATACTGTCCAGTCGGTCGTAAAGCCCACCGTGCCCCGGCATTAAAATACCGCTGTCCTTTACACCGGCCTGCCGTTTGAACTTTGATTGTATAAGATCTCCTATGGTACCAAAAACAGTTACGATTGCTGCCAATGTGAACCACGTAGCAAGATCAAATAAGTCTGTGTATTTAAAGATAATAAAAGCAGCACAAATGGACCCTACCAGACCGCCCAAAAATCCCTCCACGGTTTTTTTTGGTGAGATACGCTCCAACAACTTGATGCGTCCAAAATTCTTTCCTATAAGATAGGCAAAGCTGTCATTGGCCCAAACCAATACAAAAACCCCTATCACCACTTTTGGTGTAAATTCTTGGTCACGAAAAGGAATTAAGGTCAAGAATACAAAGCCACTAATGATATAAAAAATTATGGTTATGTATTTCTTTTTCTCAAACATGGGAATCTTATTGACCCATAAAACATCTTTTAAAAGGAATAAGTTCACAAAACACGAAAGGATCAAGAATAGATAAACAGCATTTATATCAAAAACCGAATAACTCAAGAAATAGAGTGCTACAGCCAGTAGCACATAAGCTAAATAGCTGGTGAGATGAACCAATCGCAAAAATTCGTTTAGAGTGATTAATGCAAGGATAAAAAAGAGTCCCATGAACCATTCGCGCGACGCAAACATAGAAAAGATAATGATCGAAATGTACAAGACACCCGATATGGATCGCACGATAAGTTCCTTCATAGATTATAGGTCTTCCAGTAGCAGCAAATATAGGTTTTTTGTGCTACTTCCATAACTCATGAAGTCCTTTTCTTTTTCGGTCTCGAAGTCTTGAATGGTGGTAATATTACTGGGAATATGGCTTTGACTTTGATTTTTTATTTTGCGCAGCCCTTCGCTAATGTTTTCCACCAATTGACTGGTAGTAGCGAAAATAATAAAGTTTGATGGAAGTTCTTTTAGCTTCTTTTCCTTTATCTGATTAGAACTTAAAAGAATGGAGCCATTATTAGCGACCAATGATTCACAGGTAGATAAGAAAAAGGTAGCGTTTGTTTTTTTACTAAAGTTGAGGTTGTAACCGTCAAATCGCGATGTCAATTGGTCGTTGATACAAAACACATCCCGCTCGTACCAATCGTTTTCTAATAATATGTTGTCGAATGCTTCAGATACCTCTTCTTGATTTTCACAATACAAGAACTTTCCGCCATTTTTATTGAAGTTGTAGGTAAATTTTTCGTCGGTCGGTAGTTTCTCCTCGGGATAATATTTACTCTGGTCAGATTTCTTTGCTTTTTCTTCTGACTTGTAGTTTGGGTTTAAAAGTCTTTTAAATAGACTCATGTACTAGGGGTATTGAGGAGTTTTATTAGGTTATTCTTCAAATATATAAAATCTAAACAGAAGTTAGTATGCCTAAATCCAAAGTTTACCTATAGAAACGAAAAAGTGGCAACTTATGTTGTTGCCACTTTTTCTTCTTCTGTCTTTTCAAAAGGTCTGTCTCCAAAAATTCTTTGAAGGTTGTCCTTAAAGATCACTTCTTTTTCCAAAAGTTCATTCGCAAGAAGCGTAAGTTTGTCTTTGTTCTTCTCAAGCAAATCAACCGCACGTTGGTATTGTTCTTCAATGATCCTTGAGATCTCTTTATCGATCAACTCTGCGGTTTTTTCACTATATGGCTTGGTAAACCCGTATTCATTTTGACCCGAAGAATCATAATACGTTAGGTTGCCAACAGCATCATTAAGACCATAGATGGTTACCATGGCACGTGCCTGTTTAGTTACTTTTTCAAGATCACTTAATGCTCCTGTAGAAATTTTTCCGAAGATTACTTTCTCGGCAGCGCGACCTCCCATGGTTGCACACATTTCATCTAACATTTGCTCGGGACGCACGATCAATCGTTCTTCAGGCAAGTACCAGGCAGCACCTAAGGATTGCCCTCTGGGGACAATAGTAACTTTAACCAAAGGAGCGGCATGCTCCAACATCCAGCTTACTGTGGCATGACCGGCTTCGTGGAAAGCGATCGCTTTTTTCTCTTCAGGAGTAATGATCTTGTTTTTCTTTTCAAGCCCCCCAACAATTCGATCTACGGCATCTAGGAAGTCTTGTTTGCCCACATACGTCTTTTCCTGTCGGGCAGCGATAAGTGCCGCTTCATTACAAACATTCGCAATATCGGCTCCGGAAAACCCGGGAGTCTGCTTTGCCAAGAAATCGAGATCCAGTGAATCATCGATCTTGATAGGACGCAGGTGCACCTCGAAGATCTCTTTACGCTCTCGTACGTCCGGCAGATCTACATAGATCTGGCGATCGAACCGCCCGGCACGCATTAATGCTTTGTCCAAAACATCGGCACGGTTGGTAGCTGCCAATACGATCACATTGGTATTGGTGCCAAACCCGTCCATTTCGGTAAGTAGCTGGTTGAGTGTGTTTTCACGCTCGTCATTGGACCCCGAGAAATTATTCTTACCTCTGGCTCTACCAATCGCATCGATCTCATCGATAAAGATAATGGCAGGGGATTTTTCTTTTGCTTGCTTAAAAAGATCGCGAACCCTAGAGGCTCCCACACCCACGAACATCTCCACAAAGTCTGATCCCGATAAGGAAAAGAATGGCACTTTTGCTTCTCCTGCAACGGCTTTTGCTAATAAGGTCTTACCGGTTCCCGGAGGTCCTACCAACAAGGCTCCTTTAGGGATCTTGCCTCCAAGAGCTGTATATTTGGCCGGTGTTTTCAGGAAATCAACTATTTCTTGAACCTCTTCTTTGGCGCCTTCTAATCCTGCCACATCTTTGAACGAGGTTTTTACATCGGTTTTTTCATCGAATAACTTCGCTTTCGATTTTCCAATATTGAAAATTTGTCCCCCGGCACCTCCTCCGGCACCCGATGACATACGGCGCATGATAAAAATCCAAATACCAATGATCACAATAAAGGGTAACAAGGTAAGAAACAACTCACCCCACATATTGCTATCGGTGTTCCAAACGATCTGAGTATCCAGATTGTTCTCTTCCTTAATTTGTTTAATGCTGTTCTCAAAATTTTGAAGATCTCCAAATTCAAATTGATATGTGGGATCGTTGGCGCCCGGAGGGAAAATAGAATTTCCGTCCTTTTTAGAGTGAACCTCTTTAGTTTTGGCATCGGGCGTTAAATAGACCTTAGCGATCTTCTTATTGATGATCTCTATCTTTTCAACATCCCCCTGCTTTAAATAGGTTTGGAATTGCGCTTGTGTGGTTTTGGCCGGTTGCGACCAGCTATTGCCGCCAAAGAACTGAATTCCGAGGAAAACTAAAATGATCGCAGCGTAGATCCAATAGGCATTGAACCTTGGTTTTTTATTTTCGGGTTTTTTATTTTCTTCTGCCATGAGGCTATTTTCTTTTTAATAAGTTGTTTCAATCTTAACCGACTTCGCATCTCCCCAAAGTCCTTCTATATCGTAGAATTCGCGAATGTGTTTTTGGAACACATGCACAACGACATGAACATAATCCATTAATACCCACTCGGCATTGTCGCTTCCTTCAACGTGCCAGGGTTTCTCCTTTAAGGCTTTGCTGGTTAATTTTTGAACGGAATTTACAATCGCATTGACCTGCGTATTGGAGGTACCATCACAGATGATAAAATAGTCGCATACGGTGTTCTCTATCTCGCGGAGGTCCAGAATTTCAATATTCTGACCTTTTACTTCTTCAATTCCTGAAATAATTTGTGTTACAAGTTGATCTGTTCCTACTTCTTTTTTCGACATTAATACTATTTATTTGCACAAAGTTATTACTTTTTTGTTTCTTGAAACGCTTTGTGAGCGTAACATTAACACAATCTTTTGTGATTTGAAAATAATCAAACTTAGTGCCATTGATTCCACTAATAGCTACCTGAAAGAATTAAGTAAGGGCTACGCTGTTGAGGATGGGTTGGTAGTAGTTGCCGCCAGACAAACACATGGACGAGGGCAAATGGGATCTCAGTGGTTATCCCAAGCGTCCAAAAGCCTTACATTTAGTATGTTCAAGCGATTTGAAGATCTGCCTGCAAGGGATGCGGAAAAGGTGCTTTTTGCAGTTTCATTAGCGACAAAAGAAACGTTAGAGCGTCTCAACATTCCCGGACTTTCTATTAAGTGGCCAAACGACATATTGTCATACAATAAAAAAATTGGTGGCATTCTCATTGAAAATCAGTTGCAGGGATCAAACATTGTTGGATCGATTATAGGGTTGGGCCTCAATGTGAACAACGAGGATCTTTCGGAGCTTCCGCAAGCGTCTTCCTTGTATCTTTCAACCGGAAAAACATACGACCTCGACACGATACTTCGTGATCTTGCAAAGGAGATGCAGCTACAATTGCAACTAATCGCCACAACCCCTTTAGAAACATTTCAGAAAAAATATGAAGACAGCATGTTCCGAAGAGGAAAGGTTTCGGTGTTTGAAGATGCCTTCAGAAATCGTTTTAACGGTATTATACTAGGTGTTAGCTCCCAAGGAAAGTTAAAGATTTCCCTAGAGGATGATTCGGTGAAGGAATTCGGGCTAAAAGAAATTAAATTATTGTTCTAGATCGTTTCCAAATTATCGGATAGGGTCTCTAAGAACTTGGATATTGGCCCTTTGATCATCATGGCCATCATTGGATTGAAATCACCTTCAAAATGAAGCTCGGCTTCCGAGGAGGTTTCGGTAACCGCATTGATATGCCCTATAAGAGTGAAAGGGATCTTGTCGCTTATAGCGCCTAGGACCACTTTGTTTGGCGCGTCAACCTCTTTTACTTCCAAGGCGATCTCCGGCATTCCTTTAAGGGCAAAAACGAAAGCATCTTCTTTGATCACTTCAAATTTACTGATGCTTTCGGGCATGAGTTGCTCAAAATTCTTCACTTCACTAAGAAAGTCGCATAATTGCGATGCCGACTTTTGAACGATTACTTTTTTACTTTTCAATTCCATAGCAGATTTTTTAGAGGTGATGGTAACAGACAATAACTATGCCTTTTTGGAAACGGGGGTTGCGGTAGGGTCCCAGTTGGAGGGGTCCTTACGCCAAAGCGACAGTAGCTTCGATTCTTTGGCAGAAATATAACGCGATTTCTCCGCCTGCTTCAATAGATTGTCGTAATTACTCAACGTATGTAAAGAAACCGCTGCTTTTGTAAAATTTTCTTCGGCTACGGCAAAACCGTATGTAAAAATGGCCATCATGCCTTTTACGTTCATATTCGCTTCGCGCAATGCTTCAACAGCCAACAAACTGCTTTTGCCGGTGCTAATAAGATCCTCTATAACTACCACGCTCTGATTTTCGACAACCATACCTTCAATCTTGTTCTGTCGACCGTGCTGCTTGGCCTCGGGGCGAACGTAACAAAACGGCAAGTTCATATAATCTGCCACCAGTGCACCCATTCCTATAGCACCGGTTGCCACGCCGGCAATCATATCGGGGCGCCCATACACTTGCTCAATTTGTGCCGCCATGTGTTCACGAATGAAATTTCGAATAGGTGGGTAGGATAAGGTGATCCGGTTGTCGCAATAGATAGGCGATTTCCATCCCGAAGCCCACGTAAAAGGTTTTTGTGGTTGCAATTTAATTGCATTAATTTGCAATAATAATTCAGCCGTTTTTTGTGCTGTTTCTTTATTTAAAATCATAGTGCAAATGTATAAAGTTTTTGTCAATGATATTCCTATAATCCTTTCTACGGAAAAAAAAATAGGGAAACAGTATACGGCCATCCCCCTTAAATTAGCGAAGTTCAAGAAATTGATCAATGCGATCAATAATGGTGAACTTACCTATGTAAACCTCTACCATAAGAATCCTGAAAAGCTGGAACAATTTCTTCGGAAAAAATTACCCGTTGTTGAGGCCGGCGGGGGTATGGTGTTTAATGATAAGAAGGAGATTCTGTTCATTAGACGCAACAAGAAATGGGACCTTCCGAAGGGAAAAGTAGAAAAAGGTGAAACCTACGAAGAAGCGGCCGTTCGGGAAACCATTGAGGAAACCGGAGTAAAGGATCTGGTGGTAAAACGCTTTCTTACAAAAACCTATCATGTGTTTAGGCGCAATGAAAAGTTTAAATTGAAGGTTACCTACTGGTACGAAATGTATTCAACCTACGATGGTCCATTGATCCCGGAACCTTCAGAAGGTATTAAAAAAGTACGTTGGAAGAACTTTGAGAAAACACAGAAAGCCCTTCAGGATTCTTATGAGAATATCAAGTTGCTTTTTCCGAAGGAATACTTAACCACCCACCCGAACGATAGGATAACGCAGGTGTGATGTTTCGTAATTGGGGGATTGTTTGTGGATCCAATCCAATTGCGCAAACCAATTTGCTGCAAACGCAGGATCGGTCTCTTTTTTTGCTTCAAATTGTTTCTTAATAATTGGATTCTCCTCCAAAAAATGTTGGGCCTTATCCTCCCAAACATAGGGTGAAAATCCTTCTTTTTGTTGTAAGATGGTATCGAAGAAGTTCCAATTGAAAAAGGAATCGGTTGCTTGCGGTTCTAATGTTTCCAAGATATAGCGAATGCCTTCCTGTTGTGTAGCCACCTTATAGTCTCCTTCTGAAACCTTTACTAATTGGGTCTTGGTCTTTACATTGGTGTTATAGTGGAGGTAATGTCCTTCGTAAGGGTTTCGAACCGTTTCATAGGTGTCTACATAATAGACTTGCGCAGTTACGGTAGTATCTTTTTGAATCAAATCGCATTTAATGCCGTTCGCCCTTAGAAGGTTCACCACATTGTGATAGCCTTTGGAAATAATGTAATACTCCGGGATAGTAACGGAATCGGCCGGTTTAAAGTAATCGTAATAGATCACATCCTTTTCAAATGGTTTCTCTCGGTTATATTTAAGTCGTGGTGCTCCCGTGATCTCGCTAGGAATCATTTCACCTTCATATCCTTTAAAGGACAAAATAGAGGTCTTTGAACTATCCACTTGCCATTGTATAGGATAATGATCACCAACCTGCCATTGCTTGTTGGCCTTTTCACGTAAGTGTTTGATGGTTTCATGTTCAGCATCTGCAATTGCTATAAAGCTTTTTAAAAGCTCGTAAGTTCCCTCAACACGATCTTTATACGGTTTTAGCATATGAGTTTCTATCATCATGCCCAAAGTATTAAAGAGTGTTGTATACCCTGTGGAGTATCTGGGACCATCCATGAACTGAGTGAATCCACTCTCGGGTGTTTGATTGAACACATTCACATAGGGTGTGATGTCCCATTGTTTTTTGCGAAGTGAATCCTCCAGTTTTGGCATAAAGGCCTCATGAAGGTAGTTTCCCAATTCGCCGCCAAGCTTGTTGTGCTGCGTGAACAGATGCGTAAGCACATATTGATAATCGGCACCATTACTCACATGCGTATCGATAAAAAGATCGGGCTTGACCGTTTTAAAAATATCGATAAATGCCAAGGCATTGCGAGTATCTGCTTTTATAAAATCCCGATTGAGATCGTAATTGCGGGCGTTCCCTCTGAAACCGTATGATTTCGGGCCGTTTTGATTGGTGCGACTGGTGCTGTTGCGGTTTAAAGCGCCTCCAATATTGTATACAGGAATGACTGCTATGATCGTATTTTGAGGTGCAGGAATCTTTCCTGCTGCAAGATCCCGAAGTAGCATCATAGAGGCATCAATGCCGTCACTCTCTCCCGGGTGAATACCATTATTTATAAGCAGGATATTTTTATCTTTTTCTGAAGAGAATTCAGATTCAAAAGAGCGATTCGGATTAAACGTGATAAGGTGGAGTGGTTCACCGCTATCGGTCTTATCCATGGTATACATGGCAATTTCAGTATATTTTTCTGAAAGTTGCGTATAGAATTCCACGACTTCTTGATAGGTACTTGTTTCGGTACCCTCTGTTTTTTCAAAAGGAATAGTGAAATCAAAATCATTTGTGTCACTAGATTTTCCGCAGGAAATACTTAAAAGGACGACAAGAAAAAGGATCGATTTTTTCATTTAGCTAAATAACAAAATTCCAAGTAACTCTACTAGCATTAATAGCTTAAGTCAATATATACTTAAACTTTTAACAGAAAAAATATGTTTTTATGAATTGCTTTTCTATATTTGTTACTCAATGTTAAACTTTAAATCCAAAGAATTATGAAAAAAATTACTTTATTTCTGACAGCTGTCGCAGCTTCATTTGCATTACAGGCTCAAACCTCAATGGTTGGTCCTGGAGGTGATGGAACTGTGATAAACAACGGACCAGCCGGTACTGCAACCAATAAGGGTGGTTCGGTCACCATTACCTACAATAACAGTCAAGCTATTGAAACCGGAGAAGAAATTGCGTGTGCAAGCCCAACCAGTTTCAGAAACAACAATCTTTTTATTGAGTTTGATCTTGCAGGTGATTTCGGTATTACTGATGCTTTTGAAGTGAGTGACGCTGAGATCGGTATTGGACCCGTTATCTCTCCAGCAGGTTTTCCTCTTACTTTAAATGTGTATTCCAGTAATGGCGGTGCATTTCCAGGAGGGACTCAAACACTTCAAGGAACAGCAACTGTAACTATCACAACTGCTGATGCAGAAACTATTATTTCAGTGCCGCTTTCGGCTACTATTCCAGCCGGTGACAATATTGTTTACGAGGCAGTATTGGTAGATGATGGTACAGATACTAACTTTACACGTTTTGCTGCTAACCAGCAAGGACCTTCCGGGATTAACTTTATTCAGGCGGCAGATTGTGGTGCTGCAACTCCAACAAACTTTTCTACTTTAGGATTGACGCAAGTTTTGATTATGAACTTAGTAGGGGAAGAAGTATTGGGAGTTGAAGACAACATCAACAACATCGCTTCTGTGTACCCTAACCCAGCTGGTGACATATTGAATGTTAAGATTCCATCAAACATCACCGTAAATGAAGCAAAGCTTTACGACATCTTAGGAAAAGATACCGGTCTTCGTTTGGTGAACGGTACGTTCGATACTTCCTCGCTAGCGAAAGGAATTTACATGTTAAATGTAAAGACTTCTGCTGGTACGCTTGTTGACAAGATCGTTAAGAAGTAAGAAATATCTTATAAATTGAAAAGCCTCGCATATAGCGAGGCTTTTTTTATGTTCAAGATGTCCAGTTATTTATTTAGATTCGAATGCTGTTCAAACTTATAAAAAAATCCAAGGCCGGAATTTAATTCCGGCCTTGGATTTTATACGTATTAATTCAGTTGAATGTATTAAGCATTCATTGAGATCAAGAACTCTTCGTTATTACGAGTCTGCTTTACACGCTCATTAATAAATTCCATAGCTTCCACCGGGTTCATATCTGCAAGGTATTTACGCAATACCCACATGCGTTGGATAACATTCTCGTCTAATAATAGGTCGTCTCTACGTGTGCTTGAAGACGTAAGGTCGATAGCCGGGAAAATTCTTCGGTTGGAGATCTTTCTGTCCAATTGAAGTTCCATGTTGCCGGTTCCTTTAAATTCTTCAAAGATCACCTCGTCCATCTTAGAGCCTGTTTCGGTAAGAGCAGTTGCAATGATACTCAAAGAACCACCGTTCTCTATATTTCTGGCAGCACCAAAGAATCGTTTCGGTTTGTGTAATGCATTGGCATCCACACCACCACTTAATATCTTACCACTGGCAGGTTGTACGGTGTTATAAGCTCTTGCCAAACGCGTAATGGAATCTAACAGGATCACTACATCGTGACCACATTCTACCAAACGTTTAGCTTTGTCGATCACAAGATTGGCGACACGTACGTGTTCGCTTGCTTCCTTATCGAATGTAGATGCAACAACTTCGCCACTCACATTTCGTTGCATGTCGGTCACCTCTTCAGGGCGTTCATCGATCAATAAGATGATTTGATAAACCTCCGGGTGATTCGCGGCTATTGCATTTGCAATATCCTTAAGCAACATGGTTTTACCTGTTTTAGGTTGCGAAACAATCATACCCCGTTGTCCTTTTCCAATAGGGGCGAATAGATCGATGATTCGCGTAGAAATCGTACTCTGCTTATCGGCTATGTTAAATTTCTCTTGCGGGAATAAAGGTGTTAAATGCTCAAATGAAACACGGTCACGAACCACATTAGGGTTTAGTCCGTTGATCTTATTCACCTTTATCAAAGGAAAATACTTTTCACCTTCTTTTGGAGGACGTACCTCGCCAAGAACCGTGTCACCTGTTTTAAGGCCAAACAATCTAATTTGCGATTGAGATACATAAATATCATCCGGAGAAGACAAGTAGTTATAATCACTGGATCTTAAGAAACCATAGCCATCCTGCATGATGTCCAATACACCTTCGCTTTCAATGATACTGTCAAACTCAAAATCGGGTTCTTTGTATCGGTTACGATTGTCTTTGTTCCCGTTGGATCTACTATCTTTCGAATTGTTTTGTTTATTGCCGTCTTTCTGGTTGCGGTTGTCCTTTGAAGTGTTTTGCTGATTCCCGTCCTTTTGATTTCGGTTATCCTTTGAAGCGCTCTGCTGGTTCCCGTCCTTCTGGTTGCGATTGTCTTTGGTATTCTTTTGTTGATTCCCGTCCTTGGATCTGTTAGTATCTTTTTGATCGGAACCGGAATCGGACTTCTTCGAGTCCTCCTTTTGCGATCTTGGATCTTGATCTTTGGAACGATTTTTTTGATTACGGTTATCATTTCGCGATTTGCGATCGCGATTGTCTTTATGAGAAGAAGATCGTGTGTCCTTTTTCTCATTGCTTTCCTTTTTTTCTGAAGTGTCTTTTGAAGTGTTCTCTTCTTGGGTAACAGACTTTACAGCTTTAGGATTCGCTGCTTGGTAATCAAGGATCTGATAGACTAGGTCTAGTTTTTTTAAGCTTCGGTATTTTGGAACACCCAAAGCATTAGCAAGTTCCTGAAGCTCAGGTAACAATTTTGCTTTTAATTCTGAAATTTCAAACATGTAAAAATACTATGATTTTAAATTGATACTAATTTCTTAGATACGTGTGTAGTTAGCTGAAAAATTATCGAAGACTAAGTAACCGTTATTGAAGTGGTTACGAATTGATACTGCAAGTATACGACAATAAATTAAATTTTACATTTAAATTTTTTATAAATAAGTTCTATTTTTGCAGCCAAAGAAGCTTATTTATGTTGCAACGCATTCAAACCATCTATTTAATCATCTCCATATTGGTGATGGGTGCATTGTATGTATGGTTTCCCGTGGTGCGGGATGCAGCCGGCGTAACCGTGATAGAACGAAGTGAGCCTCTTGTTTTTGGTCTTATTTTTGTTAGTATTGCTTTAACCATTATTTCAATTTTAAGTTTTAAAAAACGGCAGATGCAATTTGTGCTAAACCGTTTAACGATCATATTAAACTTTGTATTACTGGGAGTTTTCGTATACAGGTCGCTAACCTTATCCGGAGAGACATGGGTCTCAGAGAAGGGTATTGGGGTGCTTTTTCCCATCATTTCTATCGTTTTTTTAGTGCTGGCCAATAAGGCCATCAAAAGGGACGAGGATCTCGTAAAATCTGTAGACCGATTGCGTTAAACTACGTCTTAGTATCTATTAGTGCAAGACCCTCGAAGAATGCCATCTTCGGGGGTTTTTTGTGTTTACTGTAAAAGGTGCCTATCTTGGAAATTCAATCACTTCCAGATTTTGGATTCGGTCGCCGTCGATCTCAAACCGAAGCATCGTGCGCGCTTTATGGAAACCATGTTTTCCCACAGCACCGGGGTTCATATGTAGCAATCCGTACTTTTTATCTGGCATTACTTTTAGAATGTGAGAATGTCCGCAGATAAATAGGCGAGGCGTATTGACCTGTATCTCTGCGCTTATTCCTGAAGCATAACGACCCGGATAGCCTCCAATATGGGTAATCCACACCGAAACATCTTCACACCGAAAACGCTGATGCTCCGGAAACGATGTGCGCACTACGGTACTATCGATATTTCCGTATACGGCCCGCAAGGGTTTGTATTTTTGTATGGCATCGGTCACCGAAAGATCTCCAATATCACCGGCATGCCATACCTCATCGGCCTGTTGCGCGTATTTCAATATCTTGTCGTCCATATAACCATGGGTATCGCTAAGCAATAAGATTTTTTTCATGTATTTCTGAAAGGCTTCTGTCTTATGAAGTGTTAGGTTTGCGTATCTTTGACGGTAGTTCAAAAGTACAGATTCTTGCGCTATTTTATTGAAATAAGCTACAACGGAAAAAACTATCACGGTTGGCAAGTACAACCCGACGCCATAAGTGTACAAGAGGTTCTTGAAAAAAGTCTTTCTACCTTGCTTCGGAAAGAGATCAAGGTAACCGGCGCAGGACGCACAGATACGGGAGTTCACGCCAAACAGATGTTTGCGCATTTCGATACTGAAGCATTAGAGGATGCTTCGGTCTTACAATTTAGGCTTAATTCACTCCTTCCGAAGGATATTTCTGTAAAACACATATTGGAAGTCAAAGAAGAAGCGCATGCCAGATTTGACGCAATAGAACGCGAGTACATATATGTGATCAATTTGGAGAAAGATCCTTTTTCTACCGATCTTGCTTATTTAATCCATCAAAAGCCTTCCGTAGTATTGATGAACCAAGCCGCAAAGATATTATTGGACTATACCAATTTTCAATGTTTTTCCAGATCTAGAACAGATGTAAAGACGTATCATTGCAAAGTTAGTAAGGCCTTTTGGAAAGAAGAGAACCGGCAGTTGGTTTTTACAATAGTGGCAGATCGGTTTTTACGCAACATGGTGAGAGCCATCGTGGGAACGTTATTGGAAGTAGGTTTTGAAAAAATTACTTTAGATGATTTTCATACCATTCTAAAAAGCAAGGACAGAACTAAGGCGGGAGCTTCGGCACCTGCGCATGGTTTATTTTTAACGCGTGTTCAATATCCAAAGCGTATCTTTGTAAACAATCATGTAAACGAGGCGCTGGGGCAGTAGTACTATGGAAGAATCCGGAAAAGCATTCGATTTTAAACTCTTCAAACGGTTATTGGCCTTTACGAGACCCTACCGTTTGATCTTCTATTTTGTGGCCTTTGCTGCGATTGTTATGTCCGGTCTCGCTATTTTGAGACCTTATTTATTACAGCAAACCATCGATAAGTCCATCGTCCCTCAAGACGGTGATCAATTGGTGTATTTTGTTACGTTGATGCTTGGAGTGCTTTTGCTTGAGGTACTCTTTCAATTCGCCTTTATTTTTTATGCCACTTGGTTGGGACAAAGTGTAATCAAAGATATTCGTGTCAAGCTCTTTAAATTGATGATGAGCTTCCGAATGAAATACTTCGACAAAAGTGCCGTGGGTCGTTTGACCACAAGGGCGGTTAATGATATTGAGACCATTTCGAGCATTTTTAGCGAAGGTCTTTTCATGATCATTAGTGATTTGTTGAAGATGTTCGTGATCGCCGGCTTTATGCTATATCAAAGCTGGCGCCTTTCATTAATTGTCTTTACCATACTGCCTTTAATTATTTATGCCACACGGGTGTTTCAAAAGGCAATGAAAGTGGCGTTTGAAGAAGTGCGAAATCAGGTGGCCAATTTAAACGGATTTGTTCAAGAGCGCATCACAGGGATGAAGATCGTGCAGATCTTTACACGTGAGGAGACAGAATACCGGCATTTTAAGGAAATAAATGAAAAACATAAAAAAGCCTGGGTAAAAACAGTGTGGTATAACTCGATCTTCTTCCCGATTGCAGAGATGGCCTCATCGGTAGCGATCGGTTTAGTAGTTTGGTACGGCGGATTGAATGCTGTAGGCGGTGGCATCATCACACTAGGGATCATCACCATGTTCATTGAATTGGCACAAATGCTTTTTCGCCCCTTACGACAGATCGCAGATAAGTTCAATTCCCTGCAAATGGGGATGGTTGCAGCCAATCGGGTTTTTGGTATTTTAGACACAAAATCTCACATATCAGATGAAGGGACCATAACACTGGAGCATACCAAAGGGCTGATAGAATTCAAGAATGTGCGTTTTGGGTATAATGAGAATGAAGCGGTGATAAAAGATATTTCCTTTACGGTGCAGCCGGGGCAAACCGTTGCCATAGTTGGTGCTACAGGAGCAGGAAAATCTACCATTATCAATCTTCTTAATCGGTTTTATGAAATAAACAGCGGCTCGATCCATATTGACACGGTCAATATCAAAGAGTACACCTTGGCCTCGCTGCGCAGCAATATTGCTATCGTTCTACAAGATGTATTTCTTTTTGCAGATACCATACTCAATAACATCACCCTCCATGATCCCGCAATAACCGAAGAAGAAGTGATTGCAGCTGCCAAGGAAATAGGAGTTCACAAATTCATTAAGACGCTGCCCGGAGGGTATCATTACAATGTGAAAGAACGCGGGAGCATGTTATCCTCCGGACAGCGGCAACTCATCGCATTCTTAAGAGCCTATGTGAGTAAGCCAAGCATCCTTATTCTAGATGAAGCAACATCGTCAGTTGACACCTATTCTGAAGAGATGATCCAAACTGCTACCGAGAAGATTACTCAGGGGCGTACTTCTATAGTCATAGCCCACCGTTTAGCAACGATTAAGAAAGCTGATACCATATTGGTTATGGATGCCGGTAAGATTGTTGAAACGGGAACCCACAAAGAATTACTCAAAAAACAAGACGGCTACTACCGGAACCTGTATGAGGTCCAGTTCATGGCTGAAGAAATGCTGTAGGAAACACCTCTTTTGGCTTTTTCCAGCTCTATCATTTCCTGAAAATCTCCAGTAAAAATCAATACAACAACCTGTATTAGTCCTAATATAAGCATGAGGATCCCGGCAACCACTATAAAGAATAAAGAGCGCCAAAGGATGTTCCAGATGGATAACATATATAAGCGCTTATAGGCAAAGGCCGTATACAAGAAAAGAAAGGGAAACATCGCATAACTGGCAATGTAAAAATTACCGCCAAGTAACACCATGGTCATAATAATGGGGAAGGTAGTTAAAGTGAATTGTGCGAACACGTAGGCCATGATCACTAGATGCTCGGTAAAATTGAACGTATCCAATCCAATAAAAGTAAGTCGGGCCATAAGCGCATAAATCGGAATATTGATTAATGCCAATATAGTATAGTAGTCGTACGTCCATTCCATATCCATATCTGCCTGAGGCGTACTTTCAGGGATCATAATTGAGAGATCCAATGCTTCAGGAAAGAATTTACGCAGTATAAATAATTGTAATCCTGCAATGGTGAGCGCAATAGCGTAATAACTTACTGCATTTACATATTTTTTTCGTACGCCTTCAATATATCCGCCAATTACAATTTCGGGGTGGGAAAATAACTTCAGGAAGGTGCGTAGTAATGTATTTTCTACATTAAAATACTTCTCTGTGATCTCGTGCCATAGATATTTCAAAGTAAGTCTGTGGTGTACGACCTTAGCTCCACAGTTGCTGCAGAAACTGTCTTGTTCATGAAGTGGGTGCTCGCAATTTTTACAATTCATGCCTTTAATAGGTTAGGTCTTTTTCAAGTTGTTTTTTTAAATCGTCTACGTTTTCAAACAACACGAAATCCCCGTCCCTTAGGTAGGATATTTGTCCGTTCTCTTCTGAAACCACCAAACAAACAGCATCTGTTTTTTCGGTTATTCCAACGCCTGCACGGTGTCGCAACCCAAAACGAAGCGGAATGGATCGATCATTGGAAACCGGGAGGATCACGCGGGTAGCGGTAATGACATTCTCTTCAATGATGATGGCTCCGTCGTGTAAAGGGCTGTTCTTATAAAAAATACTTTCAATAATAGGTTGATTGACCTCGAGACGCATCTCATCACCGGTATTCTTTACAAAATCCAGACTGTTATTACGCTGCAAGACAATGATAGCACCTGTGTTCGTGGTGCTCATTTTTTTACAAGCCTCGATGATCTCTTTTACATTGGTGATGGTTCCGCTTTCACTTGATAAGAGTTTGAATTGTTTTAAAAACTTACGGCGTGCTCCAAAGTTCGTTGACCCCAACATGAGTAAAAATTTTCTGATCTCTTGTTGGAAAACCACGATTAAGGCAAACATTCCCACTCCCAAGAATCCTCCCAAGATCTTGCTGAACAATTCCATTTCAAGAAGTTCGGTGAGTTTCCAAATGCCATAGAGAATTACGATTCCCACAAAGATATTGATGGCCACTGTCCCTTTTACAAGGCGATAGATGTAGTACATTAAAAAAGCTACGAGCACTACGTCAATGATATCGATGATCTTAATTTGGGTAAAATCTAAGAGTTCCAAGGGCGTTTCGCTTTTTGTAAATGTAGGTTAAATATATAGAAAATTATGGTTTGGATTTTAGGTTGTGAACCAAAGTGATACATTCTACCGCTTCCTTTACATCGTGGACTCGCAGGATGGAAGCTCCCTTTAATAATGCAACTGTATTGAGTGCCGTGGTTCCGTTTAATGCGTCTTCCGGTGTGGAATCCAGTGATTTATAAACCATCGATTTTCGAGAGACCCCGGCCAGATAAGGAATCTCAAGACTTTGAAACTGCTCCAAATGGTTTAATAACTCGAAGCTCTGTTGTCGGGTTTTGGCGAAGCCGAAACCCGGATCTGCAATAATGTCATTGATCCCGGCTGCTCTGGCCAAAGCCAGCCTTTCAGAAAAATAGAAAAGCACCTCTCGTGTGACATCGTCATAGTTGGTTTCCTGTGTCATGGTTTGAGGTGTACCGCGCATGTGCATTAAGATGTAAGGGACGCCCAATTGGCTCACGGTATGATACATAGTATCATCCAAACGTCCCCCAGAAATATCATTGACAATGGCTGCACCTTTCATGACTGCTTGTTTAGCGACGGAGGCCCGAAAGGTATCGATGGAAAGGATCGCATCGGGAAATTCTGCAAGGATTGTTTCAATGGCAGGAAGTACCCTGTGTAATTCATCCGCTTCAGAAACGCTTGAGGCGCCGGGGCGCGAGCTGTAACCACCTATGTCGAGTATGGAAGCTCCTTCAGAAAGCATTTTTCCGGCTTGTTTCAAAATTGCTTCCGAAGCAACCGTCATTCCTCCATCGTAAAAAGAATCAGGGGTTACGTTGATGATGCCCATGACCCTGGGAGTAGAGAGGTCAAAAAGTTTCCCGTTACAATTGATGGTTTGCAATTTTTTAAATTGATTTATTTACCCGAAATTTACGCAAAATAGTAGAAACCCCATGCCCAACACTTCAGAACAGTATAACGATGTTATTGAACGATGCAGAGCCCTGTTTATCAATAAAATGAAGGATTACGGAAGTGCTTGGCGCATTCTTAGATTGCCTTCGCTAACCGACCAGATCTTTATAAAAGCCCAGCGTATTCGCGGATTGCAGCAAAATGCCGAACGAAAAGTGGACGAGGGAGCTGCCAGTGAGTTTATTGGGATCATCAATTATTCGGTGATGGCACTCATTCAATTAAAAAGAGGTGTGGTAGAACAACCGGACCTTACCTTGGAAGAAGCTACACAATTATACGACGAGCAAGTTGCTGCCACAAAGCAACTTATGCTTGATAAGAATCACGATTACGGGGAGGCCTGGAGGGATATGAGGGTAAGCTCTTTGACAGATCTCATCCTTCAGAAATTGTTGCGCGTAAAGCAAATAGAGAATAACAAAGGTAAAACACTTGTAAGTGAAGGCATTGATGCGAATTATCAGGACATGATCAATTACGCGGTCTTTGCTCTAATCCATTTAAACGATAGCGAATGAAAATATTAGTTGGCGTCTCACGCATCTTTGTCGGAATTTTATTTCTCATTAGTGGATTGATCAAACTCAACGATCCGGTTGGTTTTTCCTTTAAGCTGAAGGATTACTTTGCGCCGGATGTTCTTGACTTGGAGTTCCTAGTTCCGTACGCTCTAATCATAGCCATTTTTGTGGTGATTTACGAAGTATTGCTGGGCGTTATGATCATTATAGGCTACGCTAAGCGATTCACGCTTTGGAGCCTTTTGCTCATGATCGTCTTCTTTACATTTCTTACCTTTTACTCTGCGTATTTCAATAAGGTGACCGATTGTGGATGTTTTGGAGACGCATTAAAGCTCACGCCTTGGGAATCATTTACCAAAGATGTGGTACTCCTGGTACTTATTTTGATCCTTTTCTTCGGAAAGAAATACATACAACCGTTCTTTACCAGCGGAACTCGAAGCATCATTGTGTTCGCTTCCTTTGTGGGCTGTTTGGGGATTACGTATTACGTACTGCAGCATTTGCCCATTATAGATTTTAGACCCTACAAAATAGGAGCCAATATTCAAGAGGGTATGAGCATTCCTGAAGGAGCACCGCAACCTATCTTCGAATACCATTGGAAATTCAGCGTGAACGGAGAAGAGCAAGTGATTACTACCAACGGTGATTATCCGCAAGTGGAAGGGACGTTTATAGGAGTGGAAACTGAAGAGATCCAAGAGGGGTACGAACCGCCGGTACATGATTTTAGTATTGAGAGGGATGGTGAAGATTTTACCACACAATTCCTTAACGAGAAAGATCTAATTGTTATCGTCGTGTACAATCTCGCCAATGCCGAAAAAGAAGGTTTTTCGGCCGTAAGAAAAGTAACCGATGACGCCTTGGCAAAGGGTTACAAAGTAATAGGGATGTCTGCCTCTTCTCCTGAGGTCATGGGAGGGGTAGTGAAAGAATTCGGGTTGAATTTCAATTTCTACTTTTGTGATGAAACCACCCTAAAAACCATTGTGCGAAGCAATCCCGGAATCTTGGAATTGCAGGAAGGCACTATCGTTCAAAAATTACATTTCAATGATGCGGAAGATCTAAAACTTAAGTAGAGTGGGGCGTTACGTACTTCAAAAACTGGGTTATGCACTGCTTACACTATTTGGAGTCGTTACGGTGATCTTCTTGCTGTTTACAATTTTACCCGGGGATCCTGCGCGAATGATGCTGGGTCAAAATGAAAGTGCTCAACAGATTGCTGTTGTGAAAAAGAAGTATGGTTTCGATCAGCCGGTCTCAGTACAATACCTACAGTATCTCAATGATCTCTCCCCGGTTTCCTTACACAGTCTCGAACCCTCAGATTATTCGTACCGTTCGGAAGGAAAATATCAAGCCGTTTCACTGTTCAGTGTTGCCCAAACCGAAGTGGTTCTTAAGGTGCCCTATTTGCGAGAATCCTTTCAAAAGAACGGAAAAAAAGTAAGTGCCGTAATCGCCGAAACCTTACCAAACACCGTGATTTTGGCGATCTCTGCAATTACTATTGCTATGTTATTAGGGGTGATGTTAGGAATAATTTCGGTGCTCTTTAAAGATGGCTGGATCGATAAGTGCATACAATTGGTGAGTACCTTAGGGATGAGCGTTCCCTCTTTTTTTAGTGCGATCCTGTTTGCTTGGATCTTCGGATTTGTGCTTCATGAGTACACACAGCTTAACATGACCGGAAGTTTGTATGCTGTAGACGATTTTGGAGAAGGCTCGTACATACAATGGAAAAATTTGATCTTACCGGCCATCGTCTTGGGGATTCGCCCGTTGGCTGTCGTGAGTCAGTTAATGCGAAACTCCTTGCTGGAAGTGCTTAATCAGGATTACATTCGCACTGCGAAAGCAAAAGGACTTTCTTTTACTACGATTATAAGGAGGCATGCACTCAAGAATTCACTCAATCCCGTGGTTACGGCTATTTCGGGGTGGTTCGCCTCGATGTTGGCCGGAGCGGTATTTGTAGAATATATATTTGGTTGGAACGGGTTAGGAAAAGAGATAGTAGATGCCCTTAACACATTGGACCTTCCCATTATTATGGGCGCGGTACTCGTGATCGCCACCCTTTTTATTCTTATCAATATTTTTGTGGATGTGATCTACGGATGGTTGGATCCTAAAATTAGAACGTAAACGATAGCATTATGAGAAAAAAAATTGTTGCCGGAAACTGGAAAATGAATAACGATCTAGCCGAAACAGAAGCACTGTTGCAAGAGCTGAAGAAACAGGTAATACCCGAACAGGTTTCGGTATTCGTGGCCCCGGCCTATACCAATCTACAACATGCCTTCGAATCATTGCGTGATCACCCCATAGCTGTGGCGGCACAAAACATGCATCAATCCGATCACGGAGCTTTTACCGGCGAAGTGTCTGCCGCGATGCTTACAAGTGTGGGTGTGAAAACAGTGATCTTGGGTCACAGTGAAAGGCGTGCGTATTTTGCTGAAGATAACGCCTTATTGGCCGAAAAAGTGAACACAGCTTTACAACATGAAATGACGGTCATTTTCTGTATCGGGGAGACACTGCAAGAGCGTAAGGAAGGAAATTATTTTGAGGTAGTCACAAAACAATTGGAGGAAAGTGTATTCCACATTTCTGAAAAAGATTGGCCACACATTGTACTTGCGTATGAGCCGGTATGGGCCATTGGCACAGGTGAAACGGCTTCACCGCAGCAGGCTCAAGAAATGCACGAGAAGATTAGAAGTATTGTGGCCTCCACCTATACTGAAAGCATAGCAGATTCGGTATCTATTCTTTACGGTGGCAGTGTAAAACCCGAAAATGCAACAGAGATCTTTGGACAGCCGGACGTAGATGGAGGGCTTATAGGGGGCGCTTCATTGAATGCCCAAAGTTTTATGGAAATTGTAAATGCGTTTGTATGAGTTCGGTCTACATTGAATACCAATTTGAAGTTACACCATTGCAGCCGGGCGTAGAGATCTTAATCGCAGAGTTGGGGTATGCCGGCTTTGAAAGTTTCGTAGAGACCGAGGTCGGGGTAACAGCATATATTCAAAAGGAAGAATGGTACGCAGCTATTTTAGAGGAAATACAACTATTGAAGTCTAAAGAATTTTCTGTAAGATACACGACCACAGAGATTGCACAGGTAAATTGGAACGCCGAATGGGAAAAGAATTTCGATGCTATTGAAGTAGACGATCGTTGTGTGGTTCGAGCGCCGTTTCATCCTAAGACTTCAGTTCCTTACGAAATTGTGATCGAGCCAAAAATGTCTTTTGGAACCGGGCATCACGAAACAACGTTTATGATGCTTCAGTATATATTGGATCATGATTTTAAAGATGATTCCGTCTTGGATATGGGTTGCGGGACAGCAGTATTGGCTATATTGGCGGAAAAAAGAGGTGCAACACAACTGGATGCGATCGATATCGATCCTTGGTGTGTGGAAAATTCCGAAGAGAATATTATTCGTAATAATTGTCAACATATCACGGTACAATTGGGAGATGCCGCCGTCATTCCGAAGAAAAAATACAGCGTAGTAATCGCCAACATCAATCGAAACATTCTTCTTAATGACATGGCCCGCTACAAAGATAGTTTTTTAGAAGGTGGTACCTTGTACCTTAGCGGCTTTTACGAGGAAGACCTTCCCGTCATTAAAGCATGTTGCAATAATTTGGGCTTTCAATTCGTTGATAACAAAAAGAAAAACAATTGGATTGCAGCAAAATTTGTAATTTAACTGGATGACCCTTGTTATGAGTACCAAAGAAAGAATACAAGAAGAAACTGTTTATGCCCGGCAGGAACAAAAAGAAAATGTCATTGTGCTGTATAATGACGACGTGAACACCTTCGATCATGTGATCAACACACTTATCTATGCTTGTGACCATACACCAGAGCAGGCAGAACAGTGTTCTATTATTGTACATTACAAAGGAAAGTGTGATGTTAAGTCCGGATCTTACGACGACCTTGAGCCACGCTGCACCATGCTTTTGGAAGCCGGCCTCAGTGCAGAAATCTTATAAAAGATCATATTTTAATACACATTTTATAGCGCTTCGATTTTTTTTTGTGAATGTCCTTTAATAAAAATTACAAGTTGTTGTTTAATTTGTAATATTTTTCCTACTTTTATTAAAAGTTAACCTACTTAGTATTCACTAATTTAAATCACAACGTATGAAAAAAGTAAAGTACGGATTCTTGAGCTTAGTAGCTCTGGGTCTAATTATGGTATCCTGTTCTAAAGATGAAGAAACAGAGAACAATCCCGATGCAGCCATTGTCAAAGAAGTTCCCCAACGTATTATTGACATTGTCACTGCGTTGGAACTAAATCCTAATTATGTTCGCTACGGCACATTCCATTTCCCCGATGGAAGTACCGAAGAACGCATTTTTATTGAAGAAGATATAGTTATGACCGAGAAGGAGTTATTGGCATTGGAAGGTGTGGATACCGATTCCCGTCAATATCGCACTTCTAGTCTGGTAAGTCAAGGTCGTAATATTTCAATTATTGGATATACCGGAGGGAGTCAAGCGTTAACATCAGACGAACGCACAGCACTTCAATGGGCCGTAAACAATTACAACAGGCTTAGCGGGGTGTCTATTAGTTTCACGCTCACCTTCGGAACAAACTATCAAAGCAAGGACATGGTTGTCTACAATAATACCGTTAACAATCCCGGAGGTGCCGGAGGTAGTGCCGGATTCCCCAGCGGAGGATTACCTTACAAATTTGTTCAGATCTATGGTTTGAACGGTTATGACACCAATGTGAAAGAGCACGTAATTACCCATGAGATTGGGCATTCCGTAGGATTCCGTCATACCGATTGGTTTAGCCGGCAGTCTTGCGGGCAAAATGTAAACGAGGGTACAGCCGGTGTGGGAGCCATACATATAAACGGCACACCCACAGGGTATGATTCAACGTCCATCATGCTTGCCTGTTTTAGTTCTAATGAAGACGGTGAGTTTAACAGCAATGATATTACAGCGTTGCAGGCCATGTATTAATAACAACCAACTTAGTAAATTGAAAAAGCTCACGAAAGTGAGCTTTTTTTTATTCCAAACATGGTTAATGCATAACTATTTTTTATATTTGCACCCCAATTAGGCCTCGTGGCGCAACTGAATAGCGCATCTGATTACGGCTCAGAAGGTTCCAGGTTTGAATCCTGGCGAGGTCACAAAAAAATCCCAAACAGTTGTTTGGGATTTTTTTATTGCATAACTTTCAATATGATTGCTTTACAAGACTATATTCGTGATATTCAAGATTTTCCGAAGCAAGGGGTATTGTTCAAAGATATAACACCGTTGCTGGCAGACCCGGAAGCATCTTCATTTTGTGTATCGGAATTGGTTCGACTTACCGAGAGGCAGCCCATAGATAAAGTGGTGGGGATCGAGTCGAGAGGATTCTTTTTCGCCACGCTTATAGCGAAAGAACTCAACGCCGGATTTATTCCTATTCGCAAAGCAGGAAAATTGCCACACACTACCTTGAAACAGCCGTATGCTCTTGAATACGGAATGGATTCACTCGAGATCCATGAGGATGCCATTAAGAAAGGAGATAAAGTCTTGTTGCATGATGATGTATTAGCTACGGGAGGCACTGCAAAAGCAGCTTGTAAATTGATCGAACAATTAGGAGGTGAGATCGTACAATGTAATTTTTTAATTGAATTAGCTTTTTTGAAAGGCGCACAGAAACTAAGAGCTTACGAAATTAGATCCCTGCTTACCTACTAATCCAAGGCATTCTTCGTTACCCAAAGTTTATAGGCAAAAAGTGCTAACTGCCATTTTGAAGCTTTACTTAAATCCACTCCTTTTTTTGTAAAACTAGGAAGTACTGCTTTGTTAAATTTTGCCAGCGATCTAAAGAATTGCTTTTTCATATCTTAAAAATACAAATAAATATGCCTCGTAAAACGAGGCATATTCAGTTTCAATTTAACGGTGTTATTTTAGCTCAATTAGTATATCATCTATTGGCTGGCCATCATCGGTTTGGGTGGTTGTGACGGATTTCTGGCCTTTGCCGTTATCCATTTCAATTCGAATTCTGGTGATCTCGTTTTTATCATTGCGACGAAGCTTCGAGTAGGTAAACTCTATTCCTTTATTGGACAGATCCTTTTTCATTTGCGCAAGAGTTTCGTCAGTAGTATTCTTGTCTATCAAGATACTGTGTTTCATAGTGCCATCGCCAAATCTTGCTACACTTCCGGAGGAGCCTCTATAGACAAAGACATTGTCATCGGCATCGCTTGAATTTGAGCGTACTATAACACGTTGCTTGTCTTTCAACTCTTTTTGCTTTGCTTCGAGTGCTATTTCCTTCTCTATAAGTTTTTCACGCATTTCTTTACGCTTTCTTTCGAGCTCCTTACGCCGTTCATGGAGCTCTTCTTTGCGTTCTATTAGCAGTTCTTCTCGTTTTGCAAATCTGGCGCGCATTCTGTCGTCGCGTTCTTCCATGCGTTCTTCCAAATTTTTAGATCCAAACCCTAAGGAGCCATCCTCGGCGATGTAAAAATAAAAATCTTCAATAGGACCATCTTCTGCAATCTGATAGTTGCCGTTGCCGCCTTCACTCTTGATTTCTATTGAGATGGAGGTAAGTTCGCCATTGGCATTGAAATTTAAATTGCTATACGTAAAAATTACATCGTGTTCTTCTTTTAAGGTTTTTTGATGCATTTTCAGGTCGTCTTCCGTGGTATTCTTTGTTATCAGAATATAGATCTCATCGCCAAAGCGATCTTCTTTCATCTGAATTGTATTTCTGGGTGTTTCTTCAGCAGTAGCATTTGCTTTGTTGTTGTTTTCAGGATCATTGCTGAGGTTGGTTGATTTTTCTGAAGATTCAGGCATGACATCCGCTTCAGAGTTTTGGTTGTGATAATCCAAGATATCGGTAGGAGCAGAGATTTCATGCCCTTCCGAAGCATTGCCTTCAGGAACAGGGTTTTTAAACTTCACTACTTCTTCTACGTTGAAGCTCACAAGGAACAGAGCCAACAAAGGTAGTACGATGGCGCCTTTTAGAACATTTACTTTTTTTGAATTGCTTTTGTTTAACATAATGATTCGTTTTTTGATCTGTCGGGAGCTTTTGAAGAGTTGTAAGTGCCTTCCAAAAACCACCAAACGGGTGAATGATTGATTGAAATTATTAGTAAGTGCAGGAACGGTAAAGGTCGATGAAGCCCTTACCAAAGCTAATTGATATGCTTTTTTTGAGTGAAGTTGTTGTATCGTCTCACTATCTGTAATGTATTCAAGATTCTCTTCGACAACACGTTTGTACACCCATGCAATCGGATTCATCCATTGCAGGATTAAAAGTAGATTCGTTACCATGATATCGGCCGAATGCCATTGTGAAGCATGTACCTGTTCATGCTTCAAAATCATTTGTAATTCTTCTTCGGAATGCAGTGCCGGATTGTAAACAATATATTGAAAGAAGGAAAAAGGAGTTATATTCTTTGTTGTCAGTACATGCTTTTTATTTTGAACTCTTACTGAAGGATTTGTGCGAATTATCTTTACAAGCGAAGCTAACTGAAGCATAAAGCGCACCCCCATAATAACGACTCCTATGAAATAGATTACTAGAAAGACCTCCCACCAGTAAATGGCGATCGCTTCCTGATCTTGAATGATATGAGTGAGTGGGATGGATTCGGTAGATGGAACAAATGTCGGGGTCGGTGCAACTTCCTGATAAGTGACGGTAGTAATCTTCAGAAAGGGAAGGAGTACAGCAGTAAAAACACCCAAAAGAAGAAAATGGCGCATTGCTACAAACAGCGTATCCTTTTGAAGTATAAAGTGATACACTCCATAGAATACACAAAGAAGCAGCATCGATTTTCCTAAATAAAGTACTAGTTCCATGTCATTTCTTTTTTTCGATGATCTCTAGAATCTCGCGCAATTCGGAAGCGCTGATCTTTTCTTCTTTTGCAAAGAACGACACCATACTTTTGTAGTTGTTATTAAAGAATCGTTTCATGGCGAGATTCATGAACCGCTTGGTATATTCATCTTTGGTGACCAAAGGAAAGTACTGATGTGTTTTTCCATAGGCCATATACGAAACGTATTTCTTGTCCTCCAAATTACGGACAATGGTGGAAATAGTATTGTAGTGATTCTCTTGAGGCAGTGCTGCGACGATTTCCTTTACAAAGGCTTTTTGCAGGTGCCAGATGACTTGCATTACTTCTTCTTCTTTATTGGTTAGAGGTTCTAATGGCATCATATGTTTTTGAATGATATAGTAAGGTGGAATTCCAACTAATGCACCTTTATAATTTAAAAGGATAAAACAAACTTAAAACTATATTTATAGTTATACAACTATTTATTTAGTTTTATAACGAAAGATTTAGTTTTTTAGTGTGAAGCGGTTTTGATTGTTGTGTGTTTCTTATTCTGAAATGCTTGGGCAATTATGTATATTCGCATTTCACATAAGCTATATGAGCATCGTTTACATTTTTATAGGGTTATTATTATTGGTAGTAGGAGGAGAGTTTTTAGTGCGCGCGTCGGTGGGTCTGTCCTTTAAACTTCGGTTGTCTAAAATGGTCATTGGACTTACCGTAGTTTCATTTGCTACTTCGGCGCCTGAACTTTTAGTAAGTGTACAAGCGGCGTGGAGCGGTTTTAGTGATATTGCGCTTGGAAATGTGATTGGGTCGAATATTGCCAATATTGGGTTGGTACTGGGCATCACGGCCGTCATTTCTCCGCTCACGGTCGATCGGGATTTTTATAAATTCAACTGGCCGGTTATGATGTTCCTCTCCATTGCGCTCTATTTTATATTGAGCAGCGGTGATCAAATCGACCGATTGGAAGGGATTGTCCTTGCAGGTCTGTTATTTGTGTATCTTTTTCTATTGTTGCGCAGAGCAAAGAATGCTAAAGCCAGCGAACCTACTGGAGATAGTATAGATGAGGGCTTGTCTTTGGTTTCCAATTTCAAAATATTTATATGGTTGTTAATAGGGGGTGTGGCATTGTATTTTGGGAGCGAATTGTTGGTTAGTGGTGCTGTGGACCTCGCTACGCGCTTAGGTGTGAGTGAACGTGTAATTGCCGTAACCATGATCGCTGTAGGAACTAGTGTCCCCGAGCTGGCGGCCTCAGTGATCGCTGCTTTGAAAAAGGAAAAAGCAATATCCTTAGGAAACCTTATTGGCTCCAATATATTCAATATTGCTTCGGTATTGGGTATTACGGCCATCATTCAGCCTATCTTGCTGAAGAGCAGGGCCGTATTGACCAACGATATGTTTTGGATGATCGGTTTTGCTGCCGTCCTAATTCCGCTGGCATTCCTTCCGAAGAAATTTGAGATAGGAAGAATAAAAGGATTGGTCATTGTTGTTGCCTATGCAATCTTTATAAGTTTGGCCTTCATGGAGTAAGTGGTAATTTTCACCTTCTAATCCTACTAAAACCTCTATTTTTATTATCAACCCCTCATCCAAGAGGGGGTTATGAACACATTCTATTACTTTATTAATAACTTAACATTAAAAAATAGGGGGTGTGTTCAAAATATAGTTATTTTTGTCCGGTTCAATTCAATCACCTATAATTATACATTAGTTTATGGCAACATTACGATTTCAAGCATTGCAAGAAACCTTTCATCGCGTTCCGGTAACCGTTCACGAACCGGAGCGTCGTTCTTCCATCTTTGGCAAGAATGTCTTTAACGAAGCAGCGATGCGACAATATCTTACCAAGGATTCATACAATAGTGTCATGGATGCTATCGAAAATGGTTCTAAGATCGCCAGAGGTATGGCAGATCATATCTCCACAGGTATGAAAGAGTGGGCGATCTCCAAAGGAGCCACGCATTATACGCATTGGTTTCAACCACTTACAGGGGCTACTGCCGAAAAGCATGATGCCTTTTTTGAGACCGTGGGTAATGGCCAAACCATAGAGAAATTTGGAGGCGGGCAGCTCGTCCAGCAAGAACCCGATGCCTCAAGTTTTCCTAATGGAGGTATTCGAAATACATTTGAAGCAAGAGGGTACACGGCATGGGACCCGACATCTCCGGCATTTATTTACGGAACTACCTTATGTATTCCTACAGTGTTCGTTTCATATACCGGTGAGGCACTGGATTATAAGACGCCGCTACTACGCGCATTACAAACCATTGATCAAGCAGCTACAGCCGTAGCCAAGTATTTTGATAAGAACGTGAGCAAGGTAAATGCAACGCTGGGATGGGAGCAGGAATATTTTTTAATCGATAAAGCGCTTGTTGCTGCGCGTCCGGATATTGCCCTATCCGGAAGAACGTTGCTAGGACATGCATCTGCCAAAGGACAACAATTGGACGATCATTACTTTGGGTCTATTCCTACTCGGGTACTTAACTATATGCGTGATCTTGAAACGGAATGTATGTACCTGGGTATCCCTGTTAAAACAAGACATAACGAGGTGGCGCCTAACCAATTTGAATTAGCGCCTATCTTTGAAGAAACTAACTTAGCTGTAGACCATAACTCCTTATTAATGGATGTGATGGATAAGGTGGCAGACCGACATAATTTTAAAGTGTTATTTCACGAAAAACCATTTAAAGGTGTAAATGGTAGTGGAAAACACAATAACTGGTCATTGGCTACAAATACCGGAGTCAACTTATTAGGTCCCGGCAGTACTCCAATGAAGAACCTTCAGTTCTTGACCTTTTTCATTAATACGCTAAAGGCCGTCAATGAACACGAAGAACTATTACGTGCTTCTATTGCAAGTGCCAGCAACGATCACCGACTGGGAGCTAATGAGGCCCCGCCTGCGATTATTTCAGCATTTATTGGATCACAATTAACCGAGGTATTGGACGAATTGGAGAAAGTGACCAACGGAAAATTATCTCCGCAGGAAAAAACAGACCTTAAATTGAACGTGGTTGGTAAGATCCCCGAGATCCTTTTAGACAATACCGACCGGAACAGAACCTCTCCCTTTGCTTTTACAGGGAACAAATTTGAATTGCGTGCCGTAGGGTCAAAAGCCAATTGTGCAAATCCTATGACGGTACTCAACGCAATTGTCGCGAAACAGTTAATGGAGTTCAAGGAAAAGGTAGACAGTCTTATTAAGAATAAGAAAATGAAGAAGGATGATGCAATCTTCAATGTGCTACGTGAGTACATAAAGGATTCGAAACGCATTCGCTTTGAAGGCGACGGGTATGGAGAAGCCTGGGAAAAGGAAGCGAAAAAACGCGGATTGAGCAATCATAAGACCACTCCTGAAGCATTGAAGGCGAAGATATCAAAAAAATCGATCGCATTATTTGAAGAACTAGGTATCATGAACAAGGTGGAAATGGAAGCGCGCTATGAGATAGAAACGGAAGAATACGCGCTCCGAATTCAGATTGAAGGACGTATCTTGGGAGATATTGCACGTAACCATGTAATACCCACTGCTATTCGCTACCAAAATATTCTTATTGAGAATGTTCAAGGACTGAAAGATATATACGGAACCGGGTTTAAGAAATTGGCCGGAGAACAAATGGAGCTTATAGAGCAGATATCTGAGCATATTGCCAAAATTAACAATGGCATTACCCAAATGATCGAAGAACGAAAAAAGGCAAATACGGTAGAAGATGCCGAAAAAAGGGCGTCTGCCTATTGTACGAAAGTAAAACCCTATTTTGACGAAATTAGATACCACTGCGATAAACTAGAGTTGCTGGTAGATGACGAAATATGGCCTTTGCCAAAATACAGGGAATTATTATTTACTAGATAATACCTTTCACTCTTATAGTAGCGGCTGATTTTCTTTCTAAATCAGCCGCTTTTTTATGCAAATTTGAAATATTTTCCTACGAAAATTGTTTTAACAAAAAATTAACATATTTGAACGTTCCGGCTTTTTGTGTCTTTAAACGAGCTTTTCGATATGTAAGTCGATTCCTACTAATCTCTTTAACGAGAAAATTCCTACAAAACATTGATTTAAAAGAATATACGTGTAAGCACGTATGTTTTAATTAGAAAATAATTTAGATATTTGAAATGTAATTAGAATGTAACTAACCAAGTGATTCTTAATTATACTCCTCATTTTTTACCATACTGATTAAGCCTAATAGTCGTCTTGACATCGATGACATTTGTATGGGTATTTGAAATTTTTTTGAAGTTGAAAATAGAGTAGACAGAAATCTGTCCTTTATATGTAGAAGGAGAAATGCGTAAATCGTATTTCGATACATTATTATAATAATTTGATAATGTAGTAATTAGAGAATAATGCTATTCTCAAACTAAATTTGACAAACAATTTTTATTAACCAATATTAATCTTTAAATCTTTTAAATTATGAAAAAAGTAGTTTTGAGCGCAGCAGCGCTTCTGATCGCAGCCGTAGGGTTTGCACAGTTTAATGACAATGATGTCCTGCAAGTGGGGATCTTAAACAATTCCAATGTGAACCAAGTTGGTTTATCGAACGATTCAGACACCTTCCAATTAGGATTGGCGAATGATTCGGATGTTGACCAGTATGGGGTTACGAACATGTCTGATGTTGACCAAAGAGGTATTCTTAACGAGTCTGATGTGTTACAAGTTGGAACAAGCAACGATTCTGAAGTGGATCAAAGAGGACGTCGTAACGTATCTAACGTAGTACAGTTAGGTGTAGGTAACGAGTCTGACGTGTATCAGCAAGGACGTCGTAACGATGCGAACACGTTCCAATTAGGATTGGGTAACGATTCTGATATCGATCAGTTTGGTCGTCGTAATGATGCAGATGTTGTTCAGTTAGGAGCTTTCAACGAGTCTGACATCCTTCAGGAAGGTAGAAGAAACGATACCTATGCACTACAAGTTGGAGCCGGTAACTACCAGTACACGCACCAATTAGGAAGACGTAACACAAACACATCTTTACAGTTTGGTCTTGGTAACTGGAGTGTTGTTGATCAGCACGGTCGTGACAACGATAATGATATCCTTCAAATTGGAATCGGAAACGGATCTTGGACTGAGCAGTATGGAAGAGACAATGACAACGATGTATTACAAGTTGGATTGTTGAACTTCCAGTATACACATCAGCACGGTCTTGGTCACTCAAGTACTACTGTACAATTAGGTGCAGGAAACACTTCTGTAACTAACCAACACAACTTAGGAGGGTCTTAATTAGAACTTTTAAGTGTAACTAGCAGTATTGTATGGAAGTTACCTAATGTAGCTTCCATACATTACTTCTTAAAAAAGATAAGCTTCTCAGCTTTTTTAACTAACTTCCCCTATAAATCACAATACAAATAACAACCTAGCATAATTTACCATGAAGGCAGCAACATACATTTTATTCACCTTCTTGTTCTTTATCGGAAGTGGTTTATTGATGGCACAAACCTATTCCACAAGTTCTTCAGCATTAGGAGGAACCGATCTTCAAAATAAGGTGGCACAACTCGACCTTTTAACTTCTCAGATTGCAGCCAATAGGAATACCTCTGCCAATAATGCTATCTACATTCAGCAAGTGGGGAACTATAATACTTCCGTCGTTAATACGCAATCCAATAAAAGTGCTGTCAATCTCTTTCAAAGAGGGAATAATAACGAAATCATACTGGATATCACAGCGGCCAATATCGAAGAAAGTGTACTTCAAATTGGCGTTAACAACAGTTTCATCGATCTTTCTCGAGGAAATGTGGTGCATTCTGCGGCTGTTATTCAAAGAGGTAAGGACCAGAATTTAATTTGGTACGGAACCAATTCCATTTCAGATAAATTACTTATTTCGATGCAAGGTAGAAACCAGACGGTCTTTATTCGAAATATTAAAAGATAATTCATTTTGTATTTTAAACATCAACATATCATAGTATTATGGATTCTTGTGCTTTCTTGTTATGTGGTACAAGGTCAGGTATATAATACAGAAGTTGAAGCAAAAATTAATCTGGAATACAATTCCGAATTCATTGAAATTGTAGGATCTGCTTTTAATACTACCAGAATCAATCAGAGTTTGCGGTATGTCCTTTCAGTTATAAAATCAAATCCGCAGAACTCCAATCGTTCCAAGAACGACCAAAGCGGTCGCATTGTTTTAGAACCCGGTCAAAAGAAGAACCTGTCCAGTACTACTATAAATTCTCAAGAAAAAGATAGGATTATTATTCTCTTGCTAATCTATGATGCAAAAGATCAGCTTATTGGAAAAGACAGAATCGTGTTAAACGGGACGGAAGACGAAAAGGAAGAAGCTGCAGCAAGGATTGATGCAGACAATAGCTACTCCCAAGATGCACGATATGAAAAAGAAGATGGCGTTGAACTTCGGGGTATCGTATTGGAAGAAACAAAAACGAAACCCGGCAGGGATTTTTACAGAGAATTTTGGGGTCTTTATAATCGTAATAATATTAATGCAGAACTTGTTGTAAAAATAAAGGAGAGCCTCTCTCTAGCAAATAACACCAAGATAGAGGTCTTTTTAGGAGACGAGATTATATTTGAGTTTATAGTACGACCACAATCTGATTTTATTTATGCAGTAGCAGAAGAAGCTGTAAAAAGGGTATTTTGGCGATTGAAAACATTACGTAAAGAACAAAATAAAGTACAACGATATTAAAACATACATCATGAGAACGATCATTCTACTCCTCTTTTTGGCAGGTACTTCATATAGTTTTGGGCAGCAACTGGTATATACTCCAAAGAATCCGGCTTTTGGCGGAGACCCGTTTAACTATACGTGGCTGTTGAACTCGGCAAATGCACAAAATCCTTTTACCGATGACTCACAACTTGGCGGTTTTGGCAATTTAGACGCGTTAAATGAAAGTTTGAATAATCAATTGCTCGGACAGCAATTTGGAGGGGATGGTCTGCCACCTCTTGGAACATCCACCGATGGAAATTTAGAATACGAGGTCTATGAATCTAATGAAGGGCTTGTGATTAATATTCTGGATATTACTACCGGAGAACAGACACAAATAATAATTCCAAACTAGCATCAAAGGTATGGTGAATTGTATGAAGTATATAGGTCTATGTATTGTGTCAGTATTAATGGTAGGTTGTGGAGCATATTACAATCAACCCATTGGTAATCAAGAAGCGCGAATTTCCGAATTTACGCAGCAAACCGAAAAGTTGGTTAACTTACCCGAACCCGCCAGCCCAACGTACGTAGGGGTATATAATTTTAAAGATCAAACCGGGCAGTACAAGAATATAGAGAACGGAAGTACATTTAGTACTGCGGTTACACAAGGCGCAACGACCATTCTTATTAAAGCATTGGAAGACTCAAAATGGTTCACACCTATTGAACGGGAGAACTTGAGCAACCTCTTAAATGAGCGAAATATAATTAGAACGACCAGAGATGAGTACAGAGCCAACCCCAATGATCCTCCACAACGTTTAAACCCATTACTTTTTGCAGGTGTTCTATTGGAAGGAGGGGTCATTTCGTACGATTCAAACATTTTAACCGGAGGTGTTGGTGCCCGTTATTTTGGAGTTGGGGGATCTTCACAATACAGACAGGATAGAATTACTGTCTATTTAAGAGCTGTATCTACCTCTACGGGTGAAGTTCTTAAGACGGTAAACGTCTCTAAGACCATCCTTTCGCAGGCAGTGGATGTGGGTCTCTTCCGTTATGTAAATTTTCAAAAATTACTAGAAGTAGAAACAGGATTTACTAAAAATGAACCCACACAAATGGCAGTTCAAGAAGCTATTGAAAAGGCGGTGGAAGTATTAATATATGAAGGTATTAAAGATGGACTATGGTCTACAAAGGAGGGTGAGGCAAAGGATAAGGAAGTAGTGGAGCAATACATGCTGGAGAAGGAGTTGGAAGAATCAACTGCCCTCTATGAGCGCAAATATTTAAAACATAATTTCCGACATGCCGTGAATATCAATATGGGCTTTGCATTAATAGACGGTGATTTTACCACCGGCGTTATAGACTATAAGGCCGGGATTGGATATAAGTATCGCTTGATTCCTGAATTAAGTCTTGGTGCCGATTTTCAAATTTTTAGATTGAATTCCACAACCACACAAAATCATTGGTGGATCAGTGAGTCATTCCTGTTGGAATATAACATTTTACCACACGACAAATTATCTCCCTATATTTTTGGGGGACCCGGGATCATGCTGTTTGCCGATGATTCGCCTACAGAGTTGTTAGACAGGTGGGACGCATTCTTTTTGTTAAAGGTAGGTGCCGGCTTAGAATATGCCGTCTCAGATCGTGTTTCAATGACATTGAGCGGAGAATGGAATTCTAATTTTTCAGATAAGATTGACAGCCAAATTGGTGGTAGAAGAGACGATTTCCACTACACCTTCGGTTTAGGTTTGAATTATCATTTCGGTTCTAAAAAAACACAATTAAAAACTAACCAATAACACAGTGATGATGAAAGGAAGTAAAACATATTTCAAGTATATAGGTGTATTCCTAATTCTTTTATTTTCTTGTAATGAGGATAGAATTGGTGAAAATGACCTCGGGACAATTAAAGGGACCGTTGTGGCTTCGGGGTCCAACACTCCGCTGGTCAACGTAAGGATATCTACTCAGCCTATTTCAAGTACAGTGTTTACAGACAGCACGGGTGCTTTCAGAATTGAAAATGTACCCGTGGGAGAATACGCGGTAGAGGCTAGAATTGAAGGATATATTACAGATTTTGAACCTACGGTGGTGGTTGCAAATTCCGATGTGAATGTTGTATTCGAATTGGAAGTGTCTACAGCAAACAATAGGCCTCCTGCGGCACCCGAACTAATTGCACCCGCTGAGAATGAAGTCTTACAAAGTATTGAAGCAGTGTTTGAGTGGACCACAACCGATCCCGATGAAGACCCAATAACTTATACGCTAGAACTTCGCAATGATCTAAATGATGATGTGCAGTTATTTGAGGATATTGCAGACACAACGTTTACGTATTCTCCACTAATTCTGGGCGCTAAGTACTTTTGGCAGGTGTCTGCAACCGATGGCATCAATGATCCTGTTCTTAGTCCGGTAGGAACCTTCGAAGTTATTAGTGCTCCTATAGATAATCGCTTTTTATTCGTTAGAAAGATCAATGGGAATAACGTCATCTTCTCTGCCGATGAGTCCGGAGCAGAATTTCAACTCACTTCCCAAGAAAAGAATAGCTATCGACCAAGACGAAATGTTGCGGCAAACCGAATTGCTTTTCTGCAGAACGACGGGGCACAAGTGCATATCTACACTATGAAGCGGGATGGTACCGATGTACAACGTGTTACGGGAGCTGTAAAACCTACAGGGTTCAATTTAAACGAGATCAACTTTTCTTGGCCTCCAACCAGTGACATGATCTATTTTCCTCAATTGGATAAATTATACCGAATAAATTCAAACGGACAAGGGCTCGACCTCGTCTATCAAACACCCGATGGTTCCTTGATATCTGAAGTTGACGTAAGTGAAACCGATGATATCATAGTGCTTAAGACCAACAACCTACAAGGGTATGATGTACAAATATATACGATCGATTTTGCCGGAAATGTACTTGATACAATCCTTACGGGAATGCCGGGAGCAACAAGCGGTCTAAATTTATCTGTTACAAATCAAATGGTGTTATATTCTTATGATGTTTCCGGATTTCAAGGAGCGAATTATAGAAGGCTGAATATGCGTATGTTTGTATATGATCTGGTAACCGATGTTACTACGGATATTTCACAGGACAAACCGAGTGGAACGAACGATCTTGAGCCTATATTCTCTCCTAATGAAGCCTTTGTTATCTTCACAAACACCTCAAATGATGGAATATCACAAAAGGATGTGTACCGCCTTGAAATTGAAAGCGCGGAAGATTCAAGAGAACTTTTATATGAAAATGCCTTTATGCCCGATTGGGAATAGCATTTTTTAGGAATTACTAAAAAGCTCACCTTTGTGAGCTTTTTTTTATTGCGTACTTTTGTAATCTAAATATTTTCCATGAGTCAGGAAATTTCCAAACGTTATGCACAACGAGGCGTCTCTGCTTCAAAGGAAGAGGTGCACAGTGCCATCAAGAATGTAGACAAAGGATTGTTTCCTCATGCATTTTGTAAAATCGTACCCGATTATCTTACAGGAGATCCCAATTTTTGTTTGGTCATGCACGCAGATGGTGCCGGAACGAAATCCTCTCTGGCGTATACCTATTGGAAGGAAACCGGTGATTTATCTGTTTGGAAAGGAATTGCTCAAGATGCTCTCATCATGAATGTTGATGACCTCCTATGTGTTGGAGCTACAGATAACATTCTGCTTTCCTCTACCATTGGAAGAAACAAGAATTTAATACCGGGCGAAGTGATCTCATCCATTATTAATGGAACCGAAGCATTGATTAAAGATCTGGCAGACTTTGGTGTAGTGATTCATTCCACCGGAGGTGAAACAGCAGATGTTGGAGATCTCGTTCGAACGATCATAGTCGATTCAACGGTTACAGCACGTATGAAGCGAAGTGAGGTGATTGATAATGCGAATATTCAGGATGGAGATGTAATTGTTGGTTTGGCTTCTTTCGGTCAGGCCACTTACGAAAAGGAATACAATGGTGGCATGGGGAGTAACGGACTTACCTCGGCACGTCATGATGTCTTCGGAAAAGTACTTATGGAGCGTTATCCCGAAAGCTTTGATCCGGCCGTACCGGCAGATCTGGTGTATTCAGGAAGTAAAAACCTAACCGATCCGATCGCTGACAGTCCGTTGAACGCAGGGAAGTTGGTGCTCTCACCCACACGTACCTATGCTCCGGTGATAAAGAAAATCCTTTCGCAATATTTAAATAATGAGATTCACGGAATGGTTCATTGTAGCGGTGGAGCACAAACCAAAATCCTTCATTTTGTGGATAACCTGCACGTTATCAAAGACAATATGTTCGATATACCACCTCTCTTCAAACTGATCCAGCAGGAAAGTGGAACCGACTGGAAGGAAATGTATCAAGTTTTCAATATGGGTCATCGTATGGAACTTTACGTGCCCGAATCTATCGCAGAAACGATTATCGCTATCTCAGAATCGTTCAATATTCCTGCTCAAATTGTTGGACGCGTGGTGTCTTCAGAAAAAAAACAGCTAACAATTAAAACCAGGTTTGGAGTGTTTACGTATTAATATGTAGGGTAATTCCTATCATTTTAACATTAAGTAATTACGAAACAACCAAATTATGAAAACAAAACTACCTGATGCCTACCTTCAGCTCACGCTGCTGTGCATTATTTTTTTAGTCATCAATATGGTAACTGTGGCCTCCTTACCAATTGAATTAAGTCGTATTGTTCGCGTTTCAACCATTCTATTTTTGTTACTATTTCTAGCGTATCACAAAGGGCATACGCAATTGATCGTTTTTTTGGGGATCTTATTTTTTGCACTAAGAGACAGTTTGATCATTGATTATGAGAACGAGTTCAATAAAACTTTTGTGTTCATCATTACAATTTTCGCCTATACCTTATTGGCTTCCATTCCGTTGAAAAAATTAAAATTGTCCAAATCAACCCCTGTTATTATTATTTTTGTAATCAGCCTAATAGCTCTCAATGTATTCAATGTCTATTATCTGTCAGATGTTGTGAGTAGTGAGTTGGATACTTGGTTTCAATTGGTGTTGTTCTTCATTCAAGGAGCTGTACTTATTATTCTAGGGTTTGTAGGTTTTATGTATAACGAACGTTTTGAAGGGAAAACACCACTCATCTATCTGTATTTCGTACTGTGCTTTATATTGTCGGATCTCTGCGGACTGGCAGCTTATTTTTTCAAATTTGAGGCAGCATACTTTCCGGAACGAGCATTCTATATCATTGGCCTTGTATTATTGGTGAACTTTTCATTAAATCAAACAATAATCCAAGAGGATCGTATTACTGAGCGCAAAAAGGAATATTTACTTTAATCTATTTTAAGAGCGACTTTTCTTTCAATACTACTAGTTTCGGAAGTATATAACGTTCACAAAACGGAGCGGTAGGGTTCTTTTTATAATAGTTTTGGAGGGATTTTCTGCTTGGAGTACATTGGTTAAACGGGAGGACTTTGGTTATAATTGGATTCTGAAATTGCCGCTGAAGATCCACTATTGCCGCTTTAGAAATAGCCGCCTGCGCTTCTTCAAAATAGTATATGGCACTGCGGTATTTTTTTCTGAAGGAATGGGAAACAGTAGCTTTGTGCGTATGGAGATGTACTTCTATTAAGTGAGCAAGAGAAATAGCTTTTGGATTGTACGTTACAATCACACCTTCAGAATAGCTGGCAAACTCATTTGTCGCTGCAATGTACCCTTGTAATACATCGTGAACTCCGTTCAGCTGCTGAAAGATGGCTTCAGTGCACCAATGGCATCCCCCTCCAAAGCCTATTTTTTTGAATTCCTGCATGTTGCTAATGTCGGTTTTGCTCGCGATTCATTTCAAGGTTCGATAAAAATAATTAGATGAAATTATCGTAAATTTGCAGCTGTCTATCAGTAAAGGTAGCAGGCTTATAAAGAAATATGTTAGAAAAACTTCAAATAGTGAAACAACGCTTCGATGAAGTGAGTGATCTTATCATTCAGCCGGATGTCATCAGCGATCAAAAGCAATACATTCAGCTTAATAAAGAATATAAAGATCTTCGTTTGCTTATGAATAAGCGCGAGGAATATATCCAGCTTACCAATTCGATCAAAGAAGCCGAGGAGATCATTGCAGATGGCAGCGATCCCGAAATGGTAGACATGGCCAAAATGGAGATGGAAGATGCGAAGGAGCGAATACCTAAACTGGAAGAAGAGATCAAGTTTCTGTTGGTGCCAAAGGACCCTGAAGATGCTAAGAATGCTGTTATGGAGATTCGTGCGGGTACCGGAGGTGACGAAGCAAGTATATTTGCGGGAGATCTCTTCAGAATGTATTCAAAATATTGTGAGAGCAAAGGATGGCGGACCAGCGTTGTAGACTTTAGTGAAGGAACCAGTGGTGGGTTTAAAGAGATCCAATTCGAGATCGAGGGGGAAGATGTTTATGGAACCCTAAAGTTTGAAGCAGGGGTACATCGCGTACAGCGCGTGCCTCAAACGGAAACACAAGGGCGTGTGCATACGAGCGCTGCTACAGTTATGGTTTTTCCTGAAGCCGAAGAATTTGATGTGGAAATCGATCCGAAGGAAGTAAGAGTTGATTTTTTCTGTTCTTCGGGTCCGGGCGGGCAATCGGTAAATACAACCTATTCGGCCGTGCGTTTAACACACCTTCCCACGGGCTTGGTAGCCCAATGCCAAGATCAAAAATCGCAACATAAGAATAAAGAAAAGGCTTTTAAAGTGTTACGCTCAAGACTTTACGATATGGAGCTGGCTAAGAAGCAGGCTGAAGATGCTGCAAAACGTGGCTCTATGGTAACCAGTGGTGATCGAAGTGCAAAAATTAGAACGTATAACTATCCCCAAGGTCGTGTCACCGATCATCGAATTAACCTTACCTTATACGACTTAAGTAATATTATCGATGGAGACGTTCAAAGGATCATTGATGAATTACAATTAGTAAGTAATACCGAAAAATTAAAAGAATCGGGAGAAGCCTTTTAAATGACCACACAGCAACTTGTTTCCGAGATAAATCGAAAAAAGTCATTCCTTTGTATAGGACTGGATAGCGATATTAATAAAATTCCCCAACACCTTTTGAGGGAAGAAGATCCTATTTTCAGTTTTAATAAAGCAATAATTGATGCTACACAACATTTAGCGGTCGCCTATAAGCCCAACACTGCATTCTATGAAGCTGAGGGGTTGGCAGGGTGGACATCACTACAAAAGACCATTGAATATCTCAATGACCGTTATCCGGAAGTATTTACCATCGCAGATGCGAAACGTGGTGATATAGGGAATACTTCTTCTATGTATGCAAAGGCTTTCTTTGAAAACCTTGGCTTCGATTCGGTGACGGTTGCACCCTACATGGGTAAGGATTCTGTGGAACCTTTTTTAGAATTTCATGATAGGCACACCATATTGTTGGCGCTTACATCCAATCCGGGGGCTTTTGATTTTCAAACAAAATCCTTAGACGAATTAGAACTCTATAAGCGAGTATTGGAGACTTCAAAAACGTGGAAAAATGCTCAAAATCTAATGTATGTCGTAGGTGCTACAAAAGCAAGTTTCCTAGCTGATATTCGTAAGATAGTTCCTGACAGTTTTTTGCTTGTTCCCGGCGTAGGAGCCCAGGGCGGTAGCCTTTTGGAAGTATGCGAATATGGATTGAACGAAACAGTTGGATTGCTTATTAATGCTTCTAGAAGTATTATCTATGCTTCTGATGGAAAGGATTTCGCATCGGCTGCTACTTCTCAAGCCGCAGCATTACAGCTTGAAATGGAACAGGTGCTAAATGCGCGTTAGAGATCAACTTCATAGAGAACTCCTATTTACAGAAGCACCAAAGCGAATTATATCACTAGTTCCTTCCCAAACGGAATTGCTTGTAGACCTTCAGCTTAAAGACCAACTTGTTGGGATCACCAAATTTTGTGTGCACCCCAAAACACTCCGCGATTCAGTTGCGATAGTAGGTGGGACAAAACAAGTGCATTTCGATAAAATTAGATCCCTTTCCCCCGATATTATAATCTGTAATAAGGAGGAAAATACCCGGGACATGGTCCATGAGTTAAATGATATTGCTCCGGTATGGGTGAGTGATATTGTTACGTTGGAAGATTCTTATGATATGATAAATGCATTAGGATTGTTATTTGATCGCAGTGAAAGAGCTTCAGAAATAACGAGGAAAATTAATGAGGAACAAGATAAATTTTCAAAATTCCTTCAGCATGTAGAGTTTAAAAAGGTCGCTTATTTAATTTGGAAAAACCCGTATATGGCAGTAGGTGGAAGTACGTTCATAAATTCGCTGCTGTCCATCAACAAGTTTCAGAATATCTTTATGAAAGCAGAATCGAGATATCCGGAAATTACAGTGGAAGATCTTCATGATGCCGAATTGATCTTACTTTCATCCGAACCTTTTCCATTTAAACAAAGCGATGTCATTGAGCTAAAAAAAACACTTCCGGGAGAAGTGTTATTGGTGGATGGAGAATATTTTAGTTGGTACGGTTCGCGATTGCGGAATGCGTTCCAATACTTTAAAAAGTTACATTGGTTATTTATCACCATATTTTAGGGTGATATATTGAATCTCTTCAAAGACTTTATCGGCTTCTTGATGTAGCCGGTCACTTTGTGCTTTATCATTCAGTGCGCTACGGAATGATCTTTTCATTAATGAGCGATATCTCTCTTTAAGTCTTTCTAATCTTGTTTTTTTTCTGAATAAATTCATCTTTCCATCTACATTACGGTACAAAATTAATAGAGACAATAGAAAAGATGTATTAAGGATAGGTTAATACTATCATAATTAGGGATTGATAGCTAGTAATAGCGTTAAAACCTTAACGTTTCTGCTAATCCTGAAGCGCAAAAACTTGTCTAAGGAGGGGTGTTGTACGTGCGCTTATTTTGGTTCGAATATTTTTTTCTTCAATGCTTATCATCTTATAAACGCCATCCAAAGCCTGATTTGTAACATAATCGGTAAGATCCGGGTTCACTTGGTTTACAAACGGAATGTTATTATACCGAGTGATGATCGATGTCCAGATGTCATCGGCTCCTACTTTTGAAAATGAGTTCTTGATCACAGGATTGAACTTAGCATATAATGCTTGATTGGTTTTGCCTTCAAGATAGGAAGTGGCTGCATTATCCGGACCTAATAAAATATTCTTTGCGTCATTGAATGTAATTTCCTTTACAGCAGTTACAAAGATTGGCGTAGCTTCTTTTACTGCGTCTTCTGCGGCGCGATTTAAGAGCAATAAGCCTTGATCGGCCAAATTGTCTAAGCCCAGATCTCGCAATGCTTTGTCAACTTTTTGTAATTCTTGGGGCAGTAATATTTTGACTAATTGATTTTTATAGAAACCATCTTTTTGTGTCAATTTGGTCACTTGTTTATCGATACCGAAATCCAAAGCCTGTCTCAAACCATTGGCAATCATCGTTGGGTCGGTACCAATTCCTCCGCCGGGTAATGTATTTACTACATTCTGAAGCTCGGCACAGGCGCTAAGGATAAACAATGAAATTACTAATAAGGATTTCTTAAAAAAGGACATAATATAAGGTTTAATTTAAAGATAAAAAAAGACCCTTCATAACGAAGGGTCTTTCAGTAATACTTAAAAAGTATTTAATTACTTGATAACTTTGATCGTCTTAGAAGCACCATCAATAGTAACCTGTACTAAATAAGCTCCGGATGATAAGTTACTCATGTTGATTTTTGGAGAAACAGATCCTGGGCGAACCTCAAGAACTTTCTTTCCTAATACATCAAACACCACTACAGTATCAACGGCAGCTTTAGAACTAATGTTCAATACATCTTTAACAGGGTTTGGATAAACACTGAATACATCAGCAGAGAAATCATCAACTCCAAGAACTCCTTGAACAAGTCTTACATCATCAACGAAGTAAGTATTTGTCTCTGAGTCTGAGAAAAAGTCAACACCACCAAAGAAGTCAGCACCAGTGTAACCAACTACACCACCGCTAGCACCGTTTACAACCAACTCATACGTTTCAGCGTCAACATCCACTTCAGCTCTCATTGTAAACCACTCATCTTCTGGATAACTAAGCGCAGAACTTCCACCATCATCAGCTAACGTTCCGGCAACTAATGTGATGTTACCTGATAAAAACTGTAGGTTGTCATTAGCGCTAGGAGATACATTTCCTTGAAGGTTGAAATAACCTGTGCTTCCAGAAGGAACATACATTCTCCAGAATACGGTCCATACACCGGAAGTTGCAACGCCTCCGAAATCAAGTACTGCATCTTGAGGACCTAGAGAAGCTGGCCCAATGAAGATCGACTGAGATCCATCGAATGCTTGAGCATCGCTCACAATGGCATTTTGGTTATTGGTATTAGTTCCGTCCCATGTAGTCCATCTTGGAGTAAATAAAGGACCAAGATTATATGTTTCAATGTCATCCACAAACTGAGCGTTTGCAGGGGCCATAGAAAATACAAAGGCTACGATTGCAAAAAAGTAAATTTTTTTCATAATGTTTATTATTTTGTTGTTTAATATTGAAGTGCCAATATACAAAATATTTTATTAGGACAACAAAAATTTACATTTTTTTAGGATAGTATTTTAATTTGTTAAAGGCTAATTTCACTGTGTTTTTCGTAAATTTGTAAGCTCATTCATAGCAATAAATATCTATGCAACAATCAACTCCCTATATTCCAAAAAATAAGGTTCGAATTGTAACTGCCGCTTCTTTATTCGACGGGCACGATGCTGCCATCAATATCATGCGACGAATAATACAGTCTACAGGCGTGGAAGTGATTCATTTGGGTCATGACCGAAGTGTCGAGGAAGTAGTTAACACAGCTATTCAAGAGGATGCGAATGCCATTGCAATGACTTCGTATCAGGGAGGGCACAATGAATATTTTAAGTATATGTACGACCTGTTGAAGGAAAAAGGAGCCGATCATATAAAGATCTTCGGAGGTGGGGGCGGTGTTATCCTCCCGGCTGAAATTAAGGACTTGATGGATTATGGCATCACACGCATTTATTCTCCGGACGACGGCCGTGAAATGGGATTGCAAGGAATGATTAATGATCTTGTCAAGACGGCCGATTTCCCTATTGGTGATCAACTTAATGGCGAAGTAGATAAATTGAGTAAAAAGGATCCGGGTGCTATTGCCCGCGTGATCTCTGCTGCTGAAAACTTTCCGGAAGTAGCGAAAGAATCCCTTCAAAAAATTCATAAAAAGAATGAAAAAATCACTACGCCAGTTTTGGGGATCACAGGAACGGGCGGTGCAGGAAAATCATCGTTGGTAGATGAGCTTGTGAGACGATTTCTTATCGATTTCCCTGAAAAGACCATTGGTTTGATCTCTGTGGATCCATCGAAACGTAAAACCGGAGGTGCCTTGTTGGGTGATAGAATTCGAATGAATGCCATCAATTCACCCAGAGTATATATGCGCAGTCTTGCAACGCGCCAAAGCAATTTGGCTTTGTCTAAACATGTTTCTGAAGCTATTGAGGTCCTTAAAGCAGCAGCGTATGATCTCATAATTCTAGAAACCTCAGGAATTGGTCAAAGCGATACCGAAATTCTTGACCACAGTGACCTGTCTTTATATGTTATGACACCGGAGTTTGGTGCCGCCACGCAACTCGAGAAGATCGACATGCTCGATTTTGCCGATCTGGTTGCTATTAATAAATTCGATAAACGCGGATCCTTGGATGCGCTTAGGGATGTAAAGAAACAGTACGTTAGAAACCATCAATTATGGGAAACTCCCGAGCAAGATTTGCCGGTATTTGGAACAATCGCCTCACAATTCAACGATCCGGGTATGAACAAACTCTACAAAGCTATTATGGATACTATTGTAGAGAAAACGAAGGTTGATCTTAAAAGTACCTATGAAATTAGCGATGAGATGTCCGAAAAGATCTTTGTGATCCCTCCCGCTAGAACACGTTATCTTTCTGAAATAGCAGAGAATAACAGAGGGTACGATAAAAAAGCAATAGAGCAGACCGAAGTAGCTCAAAAGTTATATGGGATCCATAAAACTTTAGAGTCTGTTACCAATACCTCCATTAAATTAACAAAGCATGGTCTTGATGAGGATGTTTTCCAAAAAGAGAAGTCCGATAAGAATCAAGATTTCATCACTCTGTTGCGATCGGAATTCGACCGTGTGAAAATGGATTTAGATCCTTACAATTGGGAAATGATCACCGGATGGGACGAAAAGGTGAACCGTTATAAATCGCCGGTGTATACTTTTAAAGTTCGTGGTAAGGAGATCAATATCAATACACACACTCAATCACTTTCAAAAAGCCAAATCCCAAAAGTAGCATTGCCGAAGTATCAGGCATGGGGAGATATTTTACGTTGGACCCTTCAAGAGAATGTACCGGGGGAATTCCCTTATACTGCGGGATTATACCCGTTCAAGAGAACCGGTGAAGACCCCGCCCGTATGTTCGCCGGTGAAGGAGGACCGGAACGTACAAATCGCAGATTCCATTATGCCGGTATGCCCGCTAAACGTCTGTCAACAGCTTTCGATAGTGTTACCTTATACGGTAACGACCCGCACCATCGCCCGGATATCTATGGAAAGATAGGAAATGCCGGGGTGTCTATTTGTTGTTTGGATGATGCTAAGAAATTGTATTCCGGTTTTGATCTAAGTCACGCCATGACTTCGGTGAGTATGACCATTAATGGTCCGGCACCCATGTTATTGAGCTTTTTCATGAATGCAGCCATCGATCAGAACTGTGAGAAGTATATCATTGAGCACGCAATGGAAAAGGATGTGGAGGACAAGATCCGGAAGATCTATTCAGAAAAAGGTATTGATCGTCCTACATATTTAGGTGAACTTCCTGAAAGTAATAATGGCTTAGGACTAATGCTTCTAGGTGTAACTGGAGATCAAGTATTGCCGGAAGATGTTTACAATAAGATTAAAACTGAAACGCTACAGCAGGTTCGAGGAACCGTTCAGGCAGATATCCTCAAAGAAGATCAGGCGCAAAACACCTGTATCTTTTCAACTGAATTTGCACTGCGGTTAATGGGTGACGTTCAAGAGTATTTTATAGAGAAGAAAGTAAGGAACTTCTATTCGGTCTCCATTAGTGGATATCATATCGCCGAAGCAGGTGCAAATCCAATCACTCAATTGGCTTTTACCCTCGCTAACGGCTTTACTTACGTGGAGTACTATCTTTCTCGTGGAATGGATATCAACGAGTTTGGCCCGAATCTTTCATTCTTTTTCAGTAATGGAATCGATCCCGAATATGCGGTAATTGGCCGAGTGGCACGCAAGATCTGGGCGAAAGCATTGCGTGATAAATACGGAGCGAACCCTAGAGCTCAAATGTTGAAATACCACATTCAAACCTCCGGCCGCTCTTTACATGCACAAGAGATCGACTTCAATGATATCCGAACGACTTTACAGGCGTTATATGCTATCTACGATAATTGTAATTCCTTACATACCAACGCCTACGATGAAGCGATCACAACGCCTACCGAAGAGAGTGTGCGACGTGCGATGGCCATTCAACTTATTATCAATAAGGAATTAGGCTTGGCGAAGAACGAGAATCCTATACAAGGCTCTTTTATTATTGAAGAACTTACAGATCTCGTGGAAGAGGCCGTGCTTCAAGAATTTGATAGAATTACCGAAAGAGGGGGGGTTTTAGGCGCTATGGAGACCATGTACCAGCGTAGCAAGATCCAGGAGGAAAGTTTATACTATGAAACCTTGAAACATAATGGCGAATTCCCAATAATAGGAGTGAATACTTTTTTAAGCAGTAAGGGATCACCAACAGTCTTGCCTGCTGAAGTGATTCGGGCAACAGAAGAGGAGAAACAAGCGCAGATACAAACCCTTCAAAACCTGCATAGGATGTACCAAGACAAAGCCCATGAATCCATTGAAAGGATCCAACATGCGGCCATTCACAATGAGAATATGTTCGAACAGCTCATGGAAGCCACTAAGGTTTGCTCTTTAGGGCAAATCACTGCGGCTCTTTTTGAAGTGGGTGGTCAATACCGTCGCAATATGTAAACAGAGAACCTGCTTATTTCGAAAAAAAGGATGTGAAGGGCTTACCGAAAGTTTCTTTCGGCCCTCTTTTATAAGATATAATAAAAACCTTGTACTTTTCCTTACCTTTAGACTGAAGTATTGTAAGCATACGGTCATGAATCTTTTCTCCTATCTCTCGCTGCTATTCTTTCTTTTGTCTTGGGGCTGTGGGAACATCTTAGTAGCGCAAAACCTACGTTTTGAACGCGGACAAATACTAGACTCATTGCCCGTGATGGAATCGAAGGAAACGTACGCTTTATATATACCGACATCGTATACTGAAGAAAACCCAAGTTCGATCATCTTTATCTTCGATCCCGTCGGCAGAGGACGTACAGGTATCCACCCCTTTCTGAAGGCTTCTGAAACTTATGGTCATATTTTGGTTTGTTCCAATGACTCCCGAAACGGACCCTATGAAAGAAACATTGCAGTCGTAAACCGATTGTTTGCCACCATCTTTCAAACATTTACCATAGACGAACAGCGCGTGTACCTTTCCGGATTTTCGGGAGGGGCACGTTTAGCGACCACAATTGCAGTGATGACCGGTAAGATTGCCGGAGTGGTCTCCTGTGGCTCCGGGTTCTCTCCAAATGCTTTACAGATCCCTACAATGACCCGAAAGTTCTCTTATGTGGGAATCGTGGGAGACCGGGATATGAATTTTCAAGAATTATTTAGGGTGGGTGCTCTCTTCAGCAAATTCGGGATTAATAATGAGATACTTACTTTTGAGGGGGAACATCGTTGGCCTTCTTCAGAAATTGTCCTGCGTGCATTCGACTGGTTGGAACTTCAAGACGTGTTATCTAATAAATTTAGGATGAAGGATACAGTGATGTTGGCAGCATTGCATAGAAATTACCAGGCGGGTCTTCAATTCGAAAGGAAAGGAGCGCCTCTGGCGGCCGTAAATGAATACGATCGAGTTTTGCGTATGTTTCGTCCTTACTTTAATCTCGATACGGTTCGTCTTACAATAAAAAGGCTTCGGAAGGAGAAGGCGTTTAAAATTGCCGTTAGTAAGAACGAAAAAATTAAAAAGGAAGAAGAAAAAATTCGTGAGCGCTTCGAAATGCGTTTTTTTTCAGAATTGAACAATAATGCTACCATGACCGATACAATATGGTGGGTTGAAGAATTTCAGAAAATAAAAAAGATCTATATAAAGTCCCCCGATCCGGCCTTTCAAAAAATGGGGGAGCGAATTATTAACGCCATGAATGCGGTTACTTATGAGACAGGAGAGGAAGCGTTGAGAAACCTCGCCGTGTCTAAAGCACTTTATTGTCATCATCTAAGAGTGTTGCTATTGCCCGAACAGTCCTATCCCTATTTTCAGCTTGCCCGAGATTATGCTTTGCAAAATAATTTGGACAAGACATTAAAGTATCTCGCCCTCGCTGTTGCTAAAGGGTTTACAGCAAAAGAACGTGTCCTTTCTACTGCGGAATTTAAAAAATACCATCAAGATCCGAAGTTTCAAAAACTGTTGGAACGATTGTAAGGCAGATACATTTTTAATTGTTTTGAAAATGATCGAATTGAAATAACAGCCTATAAGGTCAATAACCAGCTGCGCTGCAACTTTCTGAATTTTTTCAACTCAGTTCGAAGGATTGGTAAAAATTCCTTCCCATTGCTGTTGGCCCCTTCTAAACGCTCGCAATTTTTATACAGGGCATTCGCCAATCGATTCACCGAAGCAGCATACTTGTGCTTTTCTTCAGAAAAGGTTTGCCGTTCTGCCTTTAGGATTTCCGGAGCCAATGATACCGATTGTTGCACGATATCTCCCGTAAAATATATAGAGGGATCTTCTTCTCCATGGGGCCCTAATCCCGATAAATCATGTACCAAGTAATTGGAAATATGTCTTGAAAGCATAAATATTTCCATAGCCTTCTTATAGATAGGCGATTGCGGCAGACCATGTGGAATATGTGGTATCATTGTACGTATGCGTGGGGTTTCACAAAACACCCAAATTTAAGCACAAATCAAGACTTTCATCTTTAAAAAATAAAGTAAAATTGTATATTAGCTTTAAATATTAATTTTTTTAACTCCTTTTTTATATAAATGCAAATAGACACATTAAGCTGGAAAATTTTGAAATGCTTACAAACCAACGCCCGCCAGTCGAACGCAGATATTGGAAGACAAGTAGGGATTAGTTCTCCGGCGGTAAGCGAGCGCATACGAAAAATGGAAGATGCGGGCATCATCCATGGTTATAAGACCGTAGTTTCGCCATTTGAGACGGGATACCAATTGAAAGCTATTATTACTTTACGTGCTTTTATGGGAAAATTAAAACCCTTTCTGGAAAAGGTTAAAACTTATGATGAAGTCCTTAATTGTTATAGAATTACCGGGAATGAGAATATCGTCATGGAAGTTGTTCTCAAGAACCAAAAGCATTTAGAATCTTTTATCGATCAACTTATAAGTTACGGAGAGACGAAGACTCAGATCGTACTTTCGCACGTTGTTGCGAACAATGCTATTCGGCCTATCCATTAGGCGCGTTAAGGATTTCTTAGCATGTGTTAAACTAAAGACAATTAAGGGTTCTTTAATACTGTAGGCTGTACAAGTAATGTACTTTAGAGGAAAATAAAATAACAGCCATGAAAAATTACACAACACATTTTCTTATCATAACGCTTGTAAGTGGCGTACTCGGATTTACAGGTTTAGAATATCCGGGCGCTACCTTTGTTCGATTTATTTGTTTGGTCGCCGCTGTGGGACTTATGATCTCTTGTCTTGATGCGGTCCTTATTTCCAGAAAGATCAAACGCATTCAGTTAAAAGAACAGCGCGAGGACGTTCGTAAATAGATTTTATTGGTTAATAATGATATGAGGAATCTTGTCCAAGTTCCATTCAATTACAAGCCCGCTTGCTAATGAGCGGGCTATTTCTTTTCCATACAAATACTCGCAGAGGTACAATGCCGCTTCAAAACTCTTCGCTCCGCCGGCCGATGTGATGTATTTTCCATCGTGAACAAACAATACATCCTTGCGTATGTCCAATTGCGGGAACATGCTGCGCATAGTGTCGACATCACTGGGAAAAGTGGTTGAAACTACTTGATCTAAAAGACCTGCTTTTGCCAATACAAAGGCTCCGTCGCAATGCGATGTCACAAATCGGGCGTTTTTTGAGGCTTCCTGTAAAAAGGCGATCATCACTTCGTCTTCCAGATCGTGGTCCAAATGATGTTCGGCGCTGGGAACTACCAAAATATCAATGGGCGGAATGCTGTCTCTTACATAGTTGAAATCGGGAAGGATGCGAAGTCCTTCGAACGTCGTAATTGGCTCCTTTGTGTTTGCTACGGTAAAAACATGCATAGGTTTTATATTCTCACGGAACACAGTATGTTGAAAAATATCATACGGAGCCGTAAGTTCGGTGTTGTAGACACCGTCCATGATTAAAAATGCGACATTATATCTTTTTGATGGCAGCTTCGGAAGGGATTCTTGGGTCGCTTCTGAAGGATCCAATCGGGTACCTTCTTTTTCCTTTTCAGAATCAGTTTTTCCACAGGAAGCCATTCCGAAGCACAGCAAAAACAACAAGCATAGACCTATCTTCTTCATATCTTTCAATTAAGCAGAAGCAAAAGTAGTCGATTTTTTCAGCAATTGTGCCAACCACAAAGTTAGTATCGAAATGATCACCAAGAAGGCGAAAATATAATACCAGGTGGCGTCGAATCCTAAACTATTTACCATGTTCATACCGCTATTATGACCAATAATATGGGAAATGGAGAAGCTCATGCTATAGAGTCCCATATAACTTCCTTTTCTTCCTTTAGGTGCCATTTCTAAGGCCAGCGCATTCGAAAAGGGAGAGCCTATCATCTCACCCAATGTCATAAGTAACATGGCGATTACCAAAATACCGCTCCAAGACGTTAGGTTTAAAACAATAAAACTCAGTGCCAAAAAGAAGATACCCCAGAATGTCGCCATGGTTTTGGAAAGTTTTCTTCGTTCCAGCCAAGTAATGAGCGGCATTTCAAAGATCACGATCACGGCACCATTGATAAAGAACAGCCAACCTATAAGATCTTCGGTTAGGAAATGTGCTTTTTCATAGTAGATAGGCATTACACTAAAGTATTGTACAAAAGTGATGCTATTCGCAACCATGATAATAAAGAAAAGCATAAAGAGTCCGTTGCGATAAGGTGCTACGCCTTCTTTGTGTTTTAAAACAGGTTCGGTATTCGTAACCGTTGGTTTTTTGGGTTTTAGCCAAACGAAAAGACCCATTCCGGCCACCACGCACGTAATTCCGTCGATCCAGAAAAGAGACGCATAATTGATATTTGCTATAATGATCCCGCCAATCAAAGGTCCAATAGAGAAACCAAGGTTGATCGCTAATCGGATGAGGGTTATACTTCGGGTGACATTGCCTGGTTTGCTATAGGTGTCTGCCGCTACGAATATCGCGGGACGATATGCATCTGCCAATAGAATGAGTACGAAGATTCCTAAACAAAATCCGTAGAACGTTTCTATAAACTGAAGGAACACAAAGCCAATGCCTCCCAGAAGCAGGCTACTAACGATCACCTTATAGAAGCCTATCGTATCAGTGAGTTTTCCACCTATCCATGTTCCCGTAAGGGAGCCAAGACCAAAGCTGGTCATGATCCAACCTACCTGCGGCAGGGTGAATCCTTTGGAATTTACCAAGTACAAAGACAAGAAGGGAATGACCATCGCGCCTGCACGATTAATAAATGTTACTAAGGATAGCAACCATATTTCTTTCGAGAGTCCCCGAAAATTGCTTAGGTAATTTGTATAAAGTTTTTTCATTGGTTGGTGGTCGTATAAAAGTAAAACGTCCCGCTCGAAGGCGGGACGTTTTTATATTGAATAAATTTATTTCGCTATAATAACTACATACATCGCCTGGGTTTCAGTTGTGAAACGACACAAGGTTGTGAAATGATGTATGTTCTGGTTTTCATTTTTGCTATGCGATTGAAACAAATGTAGTAAAAAAATGAATTGGTTTCGCTTCGGGTCACGAACTTTCCTTTTATATTTACGGAAACCTAACCTTATGAGTCTTCGAATTCTTTTCGTGCTCTGTTGCTTCGGAAGTAGTCTCCTAGCTCAGACCGATACTAGCTTAATAGCCGAAATAGAAAGCTACAGAAAAACAGAGAATGAGCGTTTCAGCAACCCTGAAACAACCATATTAGAACCCAAAGATCTGCGACATTTTAATGGTTTGGACTTCTATCCCATAGACCTAACCTATCGTGTTACGGCCCGTTTTGTGCGTACTCCGGACGAAAAGCCTTTCTTTATGCCAACAACTACCACTCGGCTCCCGGAATATGTGAAATACGGCGAGGCGCATTTTCAATTGGAAGGAAAAAATTTGGTATTGTCACTCTATCAAAGTACCAATCTCGAAAAGGAGGCAGGGTATGAAGACTATCTCTTCCTTCCTTTGACCGATTTAACCAGCGGTGACGGTTCGTACGGCGGGGGACGATTTCTGGATACGCGTATTCCGAAAGGAGACTCAATAGTGTTGGACTTTAACAAACTATACAATCCGTATTGCGCCTACAACAAGCGGTATTCCTGTCCCATTCCACCCAAGGAGAACGATCTACAGATTCGAATTGAGGCAGGTGTAAAAGATGTAAAGCATCTTTAAAATAGTTTTACTATCCACATTCCGAAGAAAACTGCTGCAAAACCAATAATCAAGCTAGCGAGCGTGTACCACGCGAAGCTCACAAGATCACCCGACTTCAGAAAAACATGATTTTCGTATGCAAATGCCGAAAAAGTAGTAAAACCCCCGCAAAATCCGGTAGCCAAGAAAAGTACAGTGTTTTGTGAAAGTGAATTGTTCTTCAAGGCGAAGCCTAATATAATTCCAATGAGAAGGCTGCCTGTTATGTTTACAGCGAAGGTGCCCATAGGAAACCCATTTTTTTCGGAAGTAAGCCATGTCCCAATCCAATAGCGAAGCGAACTGCCCAGTCCACCTCCTAAGAATACTAAGAGCAGATGTTTCATTTATTCATTTTCAGTAACCACAGGATTCACAATAGGTATATAGACCTCTGTTACCCAATGAGCCGGATTTGGAACTTCGCCCGGATCTGTTCTATAGACCTCAAACATCTTTGCAGTCGGGTGGGGCTGTAGATTATTTTCAGCCATATAGGCCATGGCTTTTTCGTATGTTTTGCTAAGGTAGTCGTATTTCCCTTTAAGGGTGGTCTTTAAAGTAGTTACTGGCTCCATATAGCCGCACAGTACAGGGCTGCCGTCGGGTGTAATCACTTTTTCCTTCACCGGGATCCCGGCCGAAAAGATAACAGTACCGGTAACGTCATCAATAGTGTTATAAATAGTGAAGGGTTGTCCGGCCATCGCCAAATTATTATCTTGCATATACCCCATTACCTGTCCCAAGAGCGGACCCATTTTATCGCCTATTTCTGATTGTTTGGCTGCCGTGGTATTGTACATATAATAACCACCGCCATATTGGGTAACGCCGTCAACATTGATACTGAAGGTTTCCATACTCTCTTTAACTACTGCTTCAAGATCGTTCAAACCATTTTGAAACATGGTTTTTATAGCAGTATCCATATCATCATCTTGAAAGGCCATAAATACTTTTTCCAAAAACGATTGCTCCCCACGCATTCCCCAAGTAACTTTAGATTGCCCCGGGGTTTCTGTTTCTTCAAACCGCCAATAGACATCACTTTTGCTGTCGCCAATGGGAGTGTTGAATGTGATCGTTTGGTCGATCTCTTTATTAGGAATGACTTTTATGGTTTTCATGGCGCCGTCGCCCACTTCTACATGGTCACTGCTCCAAGAATAAGAAGCGCCTTCTCCTTCGGTCTTTTCGGCATAATTGATCACAATGGACGAATCAATCTTCATCCAAGGACCCCATTCTTCCCAGTTTCGGTAATCTTTTACATTGTTATAGACTACTTCAGCAGGAGCATCGATTACTTTCGTTTCAGCTACATCAAAACTGCCATCTTTTGTACCAAAATAGATGGCGCCCCCAATAAGTACAATTAGGATAAGGAAAAGGAGGTACTTTATTATTTTCATCAGGTTGGGTGTTGTTGGTTATTTGTGCTAAGATAATCAATTTTAACGTTTAATATTTTGCTACATTTGCTGAAAACCAATAAAACTTTCAAATGAAGAATACTTTTTTTATAGCCATGGCTATGAGTGGGTTATTGTTTTTTTCTTGTGGCGATGACAAGAACAAGAAAGAACCCCAAGAAGTTGCTACGGTTGAAACGACCGATTTCGACTATAATGTAGATCAGTTTGCTGACCTGCGAATTCTACGCTATCAAGTTCCCGGCTGGGAGCAGTTGTCACTTAATGAACAAAAATTAGTGTATTATCTGGTACAGGCCGGTTTAGAAGGTCGTGATATCATGTGGGATCAAAACTACCGTCATAATCTGACGATTCGCAATGCACTGGAGAAAATATATACTACTTATGAAGGGGATAAAACTACAGAGTACTGGAAAAACTTCGAGATTTATCTTAAAAGAGTATGGTTCTCTAACGGTATCCATCATCATTACTCCAATGATAAGTTGAAGCCGGATTTTTCGGCCGACTATCTGCGTACCTTACTCACCGAAACCAATACGACCTTAGAGGGTGAAGCCTTTGATGTGATCTTTAACGATAAGGATTCAAAAAAAGTGAATCAGGCAAAAGGTGTGGATAATGTAGCGCTTTCTGCGGTAAACTTTTACGGTCCCAATGTGACCAATGAGGATGTGATCTCTTTCTACAGTAAAAAGAAATCTCCCAATCCGGACAAGCCGTTGTCTTTTGGTTTAAACTCTCAATTAGTAAAGGAAAACGGACAACTTAAGGAAAGAGTATATAAATCGGGAGGGTTGTATGGCCCGGCCATCGACCGAATCGTTGAATGGCTCGAGAAAGCTCAAGAGGTTGCAGAGAACAAAGCGCAAGGCGATGCTATTGGATTGTTGATTGAATACTATAAGACGGGAGACCTTCAAACTTGGGATGACTATAATGTGGCATGGACTGCAGCAACTGAAGGAAACATCGACTACATCAATAGCTTTATTGAAGTATATAACGATCCGCTAGGATATCGAGGATCTTACGAGAACATCGTGCAGATTAAAGATTTCGACATGTCCCAAAAAATGGCGGTGCTTTCTGAAAATGCGCAGTGGTTTGAAGACAACTCACCTTTGATGGATGAGCATAAGAAGAAAAATGTAGTAGGGGTGACCTATAAAGTTGTAAACGTGGCCGGCGAAGCAGGTGATGCTTCCCCAAGTACACCTATTGGTGTGAACTTACCTAACGCCAACTGGATTCGTGCAGCCGTTGGAAGCAAATCGGTTTCTTTAGGAAATATCATAGAAGCCTACAATAATGCCGGAAGTTCGGGTCGTCTCGAAGAATTTGTCCACGATGAAGAAGAACTGGCTTTGGAGAAGGAATACGGTCAAATAGGGGATAAATTACACACCGCTTTGCACGAAGTGATCGGTCATGCTTCAGGTCAATTGAACCCGGGTGTGGGTGAGACCAAAGAGACCCTAAAGAATTACGCTTCCACTTTAGAAGAAGGGCGCGCCGACCTTGTAGGACTTTACTATTTGTACAACCCTAAATTGCAGGAGTTAGGATTGGTGGACGACTGGAAAAAAGTGGGGATGGCTGCTTATGACGGGTATATTCGCAATGGTTTAATGACCCAATTGATTCGTTTGAACTTAGGAGATGATGTGGAAGAGGCTCACATGCGTAACCGTCAGTGGGTTTCGGCTTGGGCGTATGAAAAAGGAAAAGCCGAGAATGTGATCGAGAAAGTAACACGAGACGGTAAGACCTATTACAATATTAATGATTACGACAAATTACACGAGCTTTTCGGAGAATTGCTACGAGAGACCCAACGAATCAAATCGGAAGGGGACTATGCGGCGGTAGAAGCACTTGTGGAAGATTACGGTGTGAAGGTAGACCAGACTCTACATGCCGAAGTATTGGAACGTAATGAGAAATTCACCTCGGCGCCTTATAGCGGATTTGTTAATCCGGTGATTGTGCCTAAGATGAATGATGCCGGAGAGATCGAGAGTTTTGTTATGGAGCAGCCTGCATCTTTTGAAGAGCAAATGTTGATGTATTCTAAAGAGTACAGTAATTTGCCGGAGAAGAATTAGACCATTTCTTACAGTATTTATAAAAGAGCCACCTCCGGGTGGCTCTTTTAATGCTTTAAAACCGACTTTACAAGCAATAACAAGCCTACGAATACCATAAATCCAACCAAGACCCAAAGACTTCCTTTGTATTGTTTTTTGTGTAGTTTACGATCCTTTCTGTAGCTAATTACCATTAAGATCACAAAAGCAGTAAAGAAGCAGACCGCAAAAATTAACTGATTGGTAGTAAACATAAATTTGTAGTTTTACAAATGCAAAAATACAATACATATACATAAGAAACCGTACCTAATCCTTCCTATCTATGAAAAATAAAATTGCCGCTGTCCAAGAATTTCACGAAGCCTTCGGATTGGGAATAAAACAACAGCCTACCGCCGATCTCGGTATAAAGAAGAATCTCCTCAGGTACGAACTAATGCGTGAGGAAAATGAAGAATATCTGGAAGCAGCTAACAGTAATGATCTTGTGGAAGTGGCAGATGCCTTGGGAGACATGCTCTATATTCTCTGCGGTACCATCATTGAGCATGGCATGCAACATAAGATCGAAGAAGTGTTTAACGAGATCCAGCGCAGTAATATGAGCAAACTTGGAGCCGACGGTAAACCCATTTACAGGGAAGACGGAAAAGTTTTGAAGGGTCCCGGGTATTTCAAGCCCGATATTCTGTCGATTCTTGAGTCTTAACAGTAAGCTTTGTTAGATCTTATACCGCCAACCAAACGGATCTTCACTGCGGTTGTATTGAATATCATTAAGGGCTTTTTTAAATCGAACTGCATACGAGTCCGCTACCTTTGCAATATCGTAAACATCTTCTTTGTACCCAAACGCACTAACCGGACTTATCACCGCGGCAGTTCCCGAACCAAAGATCTCTTTTAGTGAACCATCTTTGGAAGCATTCACTAGTTCTGTAACACTTAGCGGACGCTCTTCTACGGTGATACCGTCCCTTTTTGCCAAAGCGATCACGCTCTTTCGGGTAACCCCATCCAAAATCCTATCACCGGTAGGCGCTGTGATGAGGGTATCATTGATTCTGAAGAAAACATTCATCGTTCCGGCTTCTTCTAAATATTCGTGCGTATTGGCGTCAGTCCAGATCACTTGCTGAAATCCTTTTTCACGCGCCAAATTGGTAGGGTAGAACTGTGCGCCGTAATTTCCGGCAGCTTTCGCATAACCTACGCCGCCATTTGCAGACCGACTGTATTTTTCGGCAATGACAACTTTTACGTCTCCCGTATAATAGGCATTCACAGGACATAATAGAATCATAAACTTATACTCGGTAGAAGGAGAGGCCGAAACACCGGCTTCTGTCGCCATCACAAACGGACGAATATACAGAGAATTACCCGCCCCCGGTTTGATCCATTCACGATCTAGCTCCATCAATTTGTGCAATGCCTCAAAGAACAGATGTCTGGGAAATTCGGGAATGGCCAATCGCTTGGCAGACGTATTGATTCGTTTAAAGTTTTCTTCCGGTCGAAATAAAAACACATCGCCTTGGTCGTCCTTATATGCTTTCATCCCTTCAAAAACTGCTTGTCCGTAATGAAACACCTTGGCAGCAGGTGAGATCGTTAACGGTCCGAAGGGTCTAATAACAGGCTGGCTCCAAGCGCCATCTTTATAATCACATTCGAACATATGATCTGTAAAGGTCTTTCCGAAAACAAGATTGTTAAAATCAACTTCATGTATTCTCGAACTTGTATTTTTTTTAACCGCTATGTTGTCCTCGGTAGTATGATTCATGGGTAGGATGTTTAGTCCACAAAATTATAGAAAATTTAGACCATAAAAAATCAAAAAAAGTAATAAAATTGCAGTATATTAATAGTTCATACAATTCTGAAACAAGTACCATGAAAAATTTATTGATTCTGGCGATGCTCCTGTTCATCGCGGCAAGTTGTAACGAAGATAAGAAAAAAGAGACCCCGGTCGCCGAAACCGATACAGTCGAAATGGCATACCATTCGTTTGGTGAAGAGATAACCGATGCCAATGTGATGTCGCAAGATGAAATCGTTGAAAAATATAAGAGCTTAAAACCCGGCGATACGGTGGCTGTAAAATTCACTTCCCAAGTAAAAGAAGTGTGCCAGAACAAAGGGTGCTGGATGCGCATGGATATGGGTGAAGAAGAGGCTATGGTTAAATTTAAGGACTACGGTTTCTTTATGCCGAAAGATATTGCAGGGCAGATGGTGATCGTTGATGGGGTAGCCTTTGTAGAAGAGATGAGCGTGGAAGAGCAACGTCATTATGCCGAAGATGCCGGAAAGTCGAAGGAAGAGATTGCTGCCATTACAGAGCCTAAACGTACATTATCATTTATATCTTCGGGAGTTTTGATCCCTACGGAAGCTACTTCTGAAGTAGAAAAACAATAGTTTTGAAACGTGAATTCCTTACTACGGCAGATGGGTCGGTAACAATCCATTTGCCGGAATGGAATGAACAATACCACTCCAAACACGGTGCTATTGCCGAAGCAAAGCACGTTTTTATTCGTGCTGGATTACATTATTTTACGAAAGCACACCCAGATCAAAAGACAATTGAACTCCTAGAAATTGGTTTTGGTACCGGTTTGAATGCTTTGCTAACGGTCGTGGAAGCCGAAACCCTTTCCCGCACTATCAATTACACGGGTGTCGAAGCCTATCCCGTGGCAACTTCCGAAGTAGAAAAATTGAACTACCCGGCACTACTATCCGTTCCGTTTAGCACCTTTCAGGCTTTGCACGAAACGGTTTGGGAAGAATTTTTTCAAATCGAACCGGGGTTTGCCCTGCGAAAGCAGCAAAAAAAGTTTTCGGAGATCGATGAGAACCAACGCTATCACCTTATCTATTTTGATGCTTTTGGAGCACGCGTACAACCTGAACTTTGGACAGCGTCCATCTTCTCAAACATGTATAAAGCATTGAAACCCGGTGGTGCCTTGGTGACCTATGCAGCCAAAGGAAGTGTTCGAAGAGCGATGCAAGCTGTTGGTTTTACCGTAGAACGACTTGCAGGTCCTCCCGGTAAACGTGAAATGTTACGCGCCGTTAGGTGAGGAACATTCGAGTTTTCTCTCACATGTTACGCGCCTTTAGGGGTGCTATTTTTTGCTCAGATTGAGATGTAAAAATTCACATTTTAGAAGACCTTTTCCTTTACTCATAATGTTGCGTTAAACCCATTGTAGATTACTCTTCTTCTTTGTAATTTAAATAAAAAAAATTATGAAGATTTTGATCACGGGTGCTACCGGACTTATAGGTAGCAGATTGTCGGAGAAATGTATAGAACAGGGGATGACCGTGCATTATTTGACCACCAGCAAAGATAAACTTGAGAATAAGGAGCGTTATAAAGGTTTTTATTGGGATCCTGAAAAGAATGAAGTCGACACCGAGGCATTTCAAGGGGTGTCGGTCATTGTAAATCTGGTCGGGGCAACCGTGTCCAAACGATGGACAAAGAGCTACAAGAAGGTGATTATGGAGAGCCGGACTCACACCGCTAACCTTATTTTTAAAACCCTACAGCAAATCCAACATGACATCAAACATTTTATTTCGGCTAGTGGTGTAAGTATCTACCCCAATTCAAAAACTAAACTATATACCGAAGAAAATAAAGAGGTCGATGATACTTTCTTGGCCGAAGTGGTTTTGGCCTGGGAAGCCGCAGCCGATCAGTTTAAAAGCTTGGGAATGGAAGTGACCAAAGTGCGAACCGGCGTTGTCCTCTCTGCCGAAGATGGAGCTTTGCCAAAAATCGCAGCCCCCGTTAGATCTTGGTTGGGAGCTCCCTTGGGTTCCGGAAATCAGTGGCAATCTTGGATACATATTGACGATATCGTTGGGATTTACTATCACATTCTCACGAATGAGCTTGAAGGCATTTTTAATGCAGTAGCACCCAATCCGGTGACTAACAAAAGATTGACAAAACAGATCGCTTCTAAACTCGAAAAACCGCTCTGGTTGCCCAATGTACCCGGTTTTCTAATTCGACTTGCTTTGGGCGAAATGGCAGTAATCGTTCTCGAAGGACAATTGGTAAGTTCCCGGAAGATCGAAGAACACCGGTATATATTTCAATATTACAACTTGGAGAATGCGATTGACGATCTATTATAAACAAGTTCGGGCGGCCTAAGGCCGCCCGAAAAATGGCATAAATTTTCAAATTTTTTATTTACTTCCGTGAAGTTCAATTACCAATTCTACTTCATCGTTAATGAATTGGTCACCCAAATTATCAAAAACAGACTTAGAACCGTAATTTACATTCCATTTCGTTCTGTCGATCGAGAATGGTTTGCTTTTTAAGAAGACGTCATCTCCGGGAAAGGATACCACTGCAGGAAACTCTATATTATGGGTCACATCTTTGATGGTAAGATTTCCTTTTACAGTAATGTTTCCACCTTCACCCTCTACCTCAGTAAGCTCAAAAGTAGCTGTTGGGTATTGCGTGACATTGAAAAAATCGCCTTCCTTACCTTCCACGGTTCCTTTTAAGTGCGCCTCTAGATTTGCTTTTTTCTCACCCTCTAGATCCAGATCGGTAATTGAGTTCATATCGATCGTAAAATTACCTGCCTGGATATCACGGTCGTTTGCAGAAAGTGTACCCGAAGCTAATTTTACCGTACCATTATGTGAACCTGTAGGTTTGGCACCTACCCATTTAATCACCGATTTTTCGGTATTGATCGTGTATTGCGTTGCTTCGGTGGTAGCTTCTGCTACCTCTTGTTCTTCTGTGGTATTGGCTTCATTACCGTTTCCTTTGCAGGCCACGAGACTTGTAGTAATACATGCTATGACAGCGAACTTTAAAATTAGTTTATTCATTCTTTTAGTTTGTTACTAGGTTAAACCACAAATGTATTTAATTCATTGAGCAAATCCTCTTAAGGAATTATTAAAATAAGACGGTGACATTTTGACATTTTACCACAAATGGCAGTACTTTTGCTTCCTTCTGAAAGAAATTGAAAAGAACTTCATCTATGAGTAAGAAAGATAAGAACAAACAGGCTGTGGCCGAAGAAGAAGTACAAACACAAGATCGAAATGCATCTTTAGAAGATTCAAATAAGACCGAAAAAGACGTGGAGCCGCTGGACTCTATGGAACAATTTCAAAAGGATCTCGAGGCCGAAAAAGATCGATACTTACGCCTCTTCGCCGAGTTTGAAAATTACAAGAAGCGCACAGGGCGTGAGCGTATTGAATTGTTCAAAACGGCAAGTCAGGATGTGATGGTCGCACTGTTGCCTGTCATGGACGATTTTGACAGAGCCTTGAAAGAGATCGAGAAATCTGAAGACGATAATCTCTATAAGGGGGTGGAATTAATAAACAATAAGCTTAAAGAAACGCTCCGTTCAAAAGGGTTAACCCCTATTGAGACAAATCAAGGCGATGTGTTCGATGCCGAAATTCATGAAGCTGTGACACAAATACCGGCCCCTTCAGATGCGCTAAAAGGAAAGATCATTGATGTGATCGAAAAAGGATATACATTGGGTGAAAAGATCATTCGCTATCCAAAAGTGGTTATAGGACAATAAGATGAAACAAGATTATTACGAAATTTTAGGGATCTCTAAAGGAGCCACAACGGCCGAAATAAAAAAAGCATACCGAAAAAAAGCGATCGAGTTTCACCCGGATAAGAATCCGGGCGATGAGAAAGCGGAAGAAATGTTTAAAAAAGCTGCCGAAGCATATGAAGTGCTCAGCGATCCTAATAAACGCTCCCGTTACGACCAGTTTGGCCATCAAGCTTTTGAAGGTGGTGGTTTTGGCGGCGGTGGCATGAACATGGAAGATATTTTCAGTCAGTTTGGAGATATCTTTGGAGGTGCTTTTGGCGGCGGTGGGTTTGGTGGATTTAGCGGATTTGGTGGTGGTCGCCGAACCGTGAAAGGGAGCAACCTGCGTATTCGTGTCCAATTAACACTGGAAGAGATCGCCAACGGAGTAGAAAAGAAGATAAAAGTAAAGCGAAAGAAAGTAGCTCAAGGGACTACTTACACCACATGTGGCACATGTAACGGCCAAGGGCAGGTAACACGGATTCAAAACACCATACTAGGACGTATGCAAACCTCTGCTACGTGCAGTACCTGTGGAGGAAGCGGACAGGTAATTGAAAAGAAACCAGCCAATGCCGATGCACAGGGGATGCTGGTAAGTGAAGAAACGGTTTCTATAAAGATCCCTGCAGGGGTTGTAGATGGTATGCAATTGAAAGTTTCTGGGAAGGGTAATGACGCACCTGGAAACGGTATTGCCGGCGACCTATTAGTGGCGATTGAAGAAAAACCGCATCCAACCCTGCAACGAGAGGGGGATAATTTACATTACGATTTATATATAAGTTTTTCTGAAGCAGCCTTAGGAGCTTCCAAAGAGATCGATACGGTTACGGGAAAAGTGAGAATCAAAATCGAATCTGGTACGCAAAGCGGAAAGATCTTGCGCTTGCGAAGCAAAGGAATACCGAGCGTGAATGGCTATGGTGCGGGAGATCTGTTGGTTCATATAAATGTTTGGACACCAAAATCCCTTTCCAAAGAACAACGGGAATTCTTTGAAAAGATGGAAAAGGACGATCATTTTCAACCTAAGCCAGAGAAGGAAGACAAATCATTTTTTGAAAAAGTGAAAGATATGTTTTCTTAACTAAAAGTTAATATTTCATTTTTTTTACATATATTTGAGTATCGCTATATCTTTTAGCGATAATTTTTCTTTTTCATAGCAATTTTTTTCCCACCCTTCTTTTTTTAAGAGGGTGGGTTTTGTTTTTAATAATAGTCGTTCAAAAACTGTAACGAACCAATCATTATGTTTACAAACTATAGGAATTTACATTTCTCAAGCCGACGGCTTCAATAACAAATCAATATCTTTATAGCCTAGCATCACAGCATATGGAAAAACTCTTAGTAGCACAGAATGTCTCTAAAACATTTGGAAATTACAAAGCCCTGAATGATGTCTCTATCGAAGTTCCTAAAGGAAGTATTTTTGGACTTTTAGGTCCAAATGGAGCAGGAAAGACTACCTTCATTCGTATCATTAATCAAATTACTATGCCGGATACAGGTAAGGTCTTCTTAGACGGAGAGCCCTTACAACCCCATCATATTCAGTATATAGGTTATCTTCCGGAAGAGCGAGGCTTGTACAAATCCATGAAGGTGGGGGAGCAGGCATTGTATCTTGCACAATTGAAGGGCTTGTCGCATCAAGAAGCAAAAACTCGTTTGAAATATTGGTTCGATCGTCTCGATATTGGCGATTGGTGGAACAAGAAGATACAAGAGCTTTCCAAAGGGATGGCACAAAAGATACAGTTTGTTGTCACGGTATTGCACCAGCCTAAGTTGCTTATTTTTGATGAACCCTTTAGTGGTTTCGACCCTATTAATGCAAACCTCATCAAAGACGAGATCCTTACACTTAGAAACGAAGGTGCGACCGTGATCTTCTCCACACACCGCATGGAATCTGTAGAGGAAATGTGCGATCATATTGCACTTATTCATAAATCCAACAAAATTTTAGACGGAAAACTTATTGATATCAAACGAGCGTATAAATCCAATACCTTCGAAGTAGGATTGCACACGCAAAACCCGGAGGCTGTGACTGCCGAACTGCACGAGAAGTTTGAAGTCTCACCGGCTACCTTTAAAAGTATCAATAATGAACTACAGTATAAGATCAAAATTCCGGAACACGCCTCACCCAACGATCTGGCAAGCTACCTCACTACACAGGGACAGCTTACGCATTTTGTGGAGGTGATTCCTTCAGCAAACGATATTTTTATTGAAACGGTACAAAAAAACTAATTTGCCTTATGAACCATTTGTCTCTCATTATTAAACGAGAATACCTCAATAAAGTTCGCAATAAGTCCTTTATCATCATGACCTTCTTAAGTCCGCTAATTATGGTGGGGATCTTTACCTTGGTAGCATATCTTTCGCAACTCAATAACGATAAGGTGAAGTTTATTTCGGTATTGGACGAAAGCGGTCTCTTTACAGACCAATTTACAGATACACCCAGTCTTCAGTTCAAACTGTTGTCCAACACATCGTTGGAGGAGGCGAAAAGCGCTTCCGAAGAGAACAGCGATTATGGTCTTTTATATATTCCGAAGACAGCCACTATTGACGATCTTTCCAAAGCGATCACATTTTACTCTGAAGATTCACCTTCCCTTATCGTTATGGATGATATTGAAGATGCCATTGAAGAAAGGACGAATACACTGAAGCTGCGTGAGGCCGGTATCGATGCACAAACCATTAAAGACCTCCGTATTCGAATTGACGCCAATCTGGAGACCTTTCAGGGAGAAGAAACATCAAAACTGGGATCGGGACTTAAATTGGCGTTTGGCGGTGCTGCGGGATACTTGCTTTTCATGTTCATTATTATCTACGGAAACATGATCATGCGCAGTGTGATCGAAGAAAAGACCAGTCGCATAATTGAGGTGATTATTTCTTCAGTTAAGCCCATAAAATTACTTTTAGGAAAGATCTTCGGAACGACCTTGGCAGGAATTACGCAGTTTTTAGCATGGGTGATCCTTATAGGGGTGCTTAGCGCTGTGGTAACATCCATACTGGGTATTGACCCGTCGGCAGTGCCGAGTCCGCAACAGGAAATGATCGAAAGCGGTGGTATGGAAAGTGTCGCCCAGGATGTAATTATGGAGATCGCCAATCTGCCTCTTGCAAATTTAATCGTCATGTTCATCCTGTTCTTTATTGGGGGCTATCTTCTATATGCATCTCTTTACGCTGCCATTGGGGCTGCTGTAGATAGTGAAACAGATACACAGCAGTTTATGCTCCCAATTTTAATGCCGTTGATCTTAGCCGTCTATGTGGGATTCTTTACGGTAATTGAAAATCCGCATGGAACCGTCTCTCAAGTATTTTCCTATATACCGTTCACCTCTCCCGTTGTAATGTTAATGCGAATTCCTTTTGGAGTGCCCATGTGGCAACAAATACTATCGGTTGTTATTTTATTTGCTACTTTTATTGGGACCGTTTGGTTTGCCGCTAAGATCTACCGTGTAGGTATTTTGATGTACGGTAAGAAACCAAGTTATAAGGAATTGATCAAGTGGCTTAAGTATTAACATACATGCAGGAAGAAAAAGTAACAGAGAAGATTTCCGAAGTAGTCAAAGAAGATATCTGGGGGGCTATTCAAGATTTTTTGGAACTCGGAATTCATTTTGGTGAAGGCGAAAAACAGATCGATATTACCATTGGGTTGTTGATTCTGGTAGTTATTTCTTTCCTTATCGCCAGCTTTCTACTCAAATGGATACGTATCCTGTTCACCCGAAAGATGGAGGAGACCGATAAACTTAAATTCATAAGTGTCTTTAAGTTTATAAAATACGTCACCTATATTATTGTGGTGTTTGCTGTCCTTAGCGTAGCAGGTATTAATATTACTCCGTTTCTCGCCGCTTCGGCTGCCTTACTGGTAGGGGTGGGACTCGCACTTCAAGACCTGTTTCAAGATATTATTGGCGGGATCTTTATTATTGTAGATAAATCCCTCTTGGTTGGAGATGTGATTGAAGTTGATGGTAAGGTGGGGCGTGTTATCGACATTAAATTGCGCACTACAAGGGCGCTAACCCGGGATGATAAGATCGTTATTATACCCAATCACAAATTCATTTCCGATACGATCTTCAATTATACTCAAAACCATCGAACCACCCGTGAATTTGTCCGAGTGGGCGTAGCCTACGGAAGTGATACGCGCTTGGTTGAAAAATTATTACTTGAGAGTGTTGCAACTCAAAAAGGTGTGTTAAAAAATCCTAAACCTTTCGTAATGTTTGAAGATTTTGGGGATTCTGCTCTTATCTTTAGTGTGTTGTTTTTTATAAACGACAGCTTTGTGGACCCACGGATCAAAAGTGAGATTCGATTTCGAATCGATGGACTTTTCAGAGAGAACAATATTACCATTCCGTTCCCGCAAAGAGATGTTCACTTATTTACAAACTCACTTAACACAGATCTCACCTCCAACATGGGGAAAGATTGACACACGATTTTATGAAAAAGCTCTTAGTAGTATGCGCCTTTTTTTACACCTTTAATTCCCTTGTTTTTAGTCAGACCACCGATCTGGCTCGTATCGAATACCTTCACATCCCTTTTGGCAATTCAAACAATTCAATTAGCAGGTATCGTGCCTTAGTTCAAGCGCCTATTCCTTTAAAGGTGGGAAGCGGGAAGTTCTTGGTGATTGGTCTGGAATACAGGTATGTTGACATTCGCATTGAAGAAGATGTGCCTTTCGACCCTTCCCTAGTAAGCTCTGTACAGCAAATGGACGGATATATCGGCTACACATATAAGTTGGAGAACGATTGGCGTTTAGGGTTCAAAGCCGGAGTTCAGATACAGTCCAACCTTGAAGGCGATCTGGTGAGTGATGATTTCATCTATCACGGAGCAGTCTATGCCATCAAAGACATGAAGAATGATTCTATCGAGAAGCCTTACAGGTGGATACTTGGGCTTACTTATTCTACAACACCCGGAAGGAATTTCCCGTTACCGCTCATTAATTATTATAAAGAATTCCATCCTAATTGGACCTATACCTTAGGGGTTCCGAAAACCAACGTGCGGCACTACCTCAACAACAGTCATAAAGATGCGTTGCAGGCTTTTGTAACATTGGACAATTTCTTCGGAAATGTTCAAAACAACATCAATATTCCCGGAAATCCGGTACTGGGAGAAAATATTTCCATGACGAACGTGATCGCCGGTTTGGGGTATGAACATTTCTTTACAGAACATTTGCTATTCTACGCCTACGGTGCACATTCGGTTCACAACGAATTCCGTTTACGCGATAACGATAGAGAGACCGCATACATTATTAACGATGAAAACACCTTTTACATTCGGGGTGGAATAAAATTTAAATACTAGCATGCCAAAAATCTTAATTATTGAAGACGAAGCCGCCATTAGAAGGGTACTTGTTAAAATTCTTTCCGAAGAAAGTGACACGTATGAGGTCACCGAAGCAGAGGACGGACTATCAGGTATCGAACTTATAAAAAAGGAGGATTACGACCTCATACTCTGCGATATAAAAATGCCTAAAATGGATGGGGTGGAAGTCCTTGAGGCTGTAAAGAAAATAAAACCCGAAATCCCGATTGTAATGATCTCCGGACATGGCGATCTGGATACTGCGGTCAATACGATGCGCTTAGGCGCTTTCGACTACATATCTAAGCCACCCGATCTTAACAGGTTGCTCAATACCGTTCGTATTGCACTAGATCGTAAGGAACTTGTAGTTGAGAATACGCGTCTCAAGAAAAAAGTAAGCAAAAACTACGAGATGGTGGGAGAGTCCAAGGCTATTTCCCATATAAAGGAAATGATTGAGAAAGTGGCTCCTACCGAAGCCCGGGTATTGATCACAGGACCCAATGGCACCGGAAAAGAACTTGTTGCGCATTGGTTACACCAAAAGAGTGATCGCTCTAACGGAACTATGATTGAAGTGAATTGCGCCGCCATACCCAGTGAACTTATTGAGAGTGAACTGTTCGGACATGTAAAAGGGGCGTTTACTTCGGCAAATAAAGACCGTGCCGGAAAATTTGAAGCCGCTAATGGCGGTACGATCTTTTTAGATGAAGTAGGAGACATGAGCCTTTCAGCACAGGCTAAAGTGCTGCGAGCGTTGCAGGAGAATAAGGTACAGCGGGTGGGTAGCGATAAGGACATTAAAGTGGATGTGCGTGTGATCGCTGCGACTAATAAAGACTTAAAAAAAGAAATTGAAGAAGGGAATTTTCGGGAAGACCTCTATCACCGTTTGGCGGTGATCCTTATTAAAGTGCCGGCGCTAAACGAACGCAGGGAGGACATTCCGCTACTTGTAGACTACTTTGCGAAAAAGATTGCCGAGGAGCATGGAACCTCCAATAAAAAGTTTTCAGAAAAAGCTTTAAAACTGCTTCAAGAGTACGATTGGACGGGGAATATTCGAGAATTACGCAATGTTGTTGAACGATTGATTATCTTAGGGGGATCGGAAGTAAGCGAGCAGGACGTGAAATTGTTCGCTTCCAAGTAACAAAGTATGAAGAATTTAAACGTTTCAGCACACAAGATCACAACATCCGTAACTATTGAAGACCTTCCCACCCGCCTGGATCTGGAAGCTTCCAAAAAGACCATAGAAGATGAGCTTAAGGATATCCGAAAAAAATTGGGTGACCTGCAAGATACTATGTATGCTCACGGTAAGTATGCTGTTTTAGTGTGTTTACAGGGCATGGATACTGCCGGAAAGGACAGTTTGATACGAGAAGTTTTCAAAGATTTCAATGCACGAGGGGTCGTGGTACACAGTTTTAAGGTACCTACCGAACTGGAACGGAAACACGATTTCCTATGGCGCCATTATATCGCATTACCGGCTCGAGGTAAGTTTGGTGTCTTCAATAGAACACATTACGAGAATGTCCTGGTCACCAGAGTACATCCGGGATATATTCTGGGAGAATACCTTCCGGGAATCGAATCGGTAGATGATATAGATTCAGCATTCTGGGACAGGCGTTTTGAACAGATCAATGCCTTTGAAAAGATCATCGCTCAAAATGGCACCCTCATTTTTAAATTCTTTTTGAATCTTTCAAAAGATGAGCAAAAAAATAGACTGCTCCGTCGCCTCAACAAACCCAACAAGAATTGGAAATTCTCCCCCGGCGATCTGGAAGAGCGAAAGCTTTGGCCCAAATACATGAAATGTTATGAAGATATTTTAAATCGTACTTCTAAAGAGCATGCTCCTTGGTACAATATTCCGGCAGACGATAAACCTACGGCACGTTTGTTGGTAGCTTCCATACTTCTGAATGCATTGAAGGAATATAACGATATTAAAGAACCGGAACTGGACGATGAGGTGAAAGCCAAACTCTCTGAATACAAAGAACAATTACGAACTGAATAATATCCCCTATGAGAACGCTTCTACTGGCTGTATGTGGCCTGTTGTTTATTACTGAAAGTATTGCCCAAACCAATTTTGAACAGGATTCACTGAAGATTCGCTCTATATTCGACATGGCCTTGTTGGATGGCAAAAGCTATGAATGGTTGGACTACTTATCTAATGAGATTGGAGGTCGCTTATCGGGTTCCCTCGAGGCTGAACGTGCCGTAAAATATACAGAAAACGAATTGAAAGAACTGGGTCTCGACCGGGTTTGGTTGCAGCCTGTCATGGTTCCCAAATGGACCCGAGGGCTGCCGGAATATTCGTATATTGAAACAGCACCCGGAATTACGTCCATAGCAGATATTTGTGCATTAGGAGGATCTGTCGCCACACCCGACGGAGGTCTTAAAGCTGAAGTGATCGAGGTACAAGGCATTGAAGATCTTGCGCGCTACGGAAGAGAAAACATCGAAGGAAAGATCGTTTTTTACAACCGGCCCATGAGAGCAGATCTCATTCATACGTTCGAAGCGTATGGAGGGTGCGTAGACCAACGGTATTCCGGAGCCATGGAGGCTGCAAAATACGGTGCTGTGGGCGTTGTGGTGCGCTCTATGAATTTACGTATGGACGATCTTCCACACACGGGAACTATGAACTATGGGGATCTTCCTGCAGAGCAGCGTATTCCGGCCTGTGCCATTAGTACGAATGGAGCCGAATACCTTAGTAGTGCCTTAAAACTGAAACCGGATCTTCAATTCTATTTTAAGCAAAATTGCAAGACCTTCCCCGATGTACAATCCTATAATGTCATTGGTGAAATGACAGGTAGCGTGTATCCTAATAAATATATTGTAGTTGGAGGTCATTTGGATTCTTGGGATCTGGGGGATGGTTCTCATGATGACGGTGCAGGATGTGTACAGTCCATGGAAGTACTGCGGCTGTTTAAGAAAATCAATTATACACCTAAACACACCATACGGGTGGTTCTATTCATGAACGAAGAAAACGGATTGCGGGGTGGGAATAAATATGCCGAAGAAGCAAAATTAAAAAGGGAACAGCATGTATTTGCCTTAGAAAGTGATGCCGGAGGATTTACACCGCGAGGTTTCTCTTTTGATACCGACGATGCCAATTTTAAGCAGATTAAAAGTTGGGAGCCGTTATTTAAACCCTACCTCATTCACTATTTTGAAAAAGGGGGAAGCGGTGCCGATATAGGTCCGTTAAAGGACAATGGAATCGTTCTGGCAGGACTTCGCCCGGATTCCCAACGCTATTTCGATCACCATCACGCTGCAAACGATACCTTCGATGCGGTCAATAAACGGGAATTGGAATTGGGAGGTGCCGCCATGGCTAGTTTGGTCTATTTAATGGACAAATACGGGACGAAGACCGAAATGTCATCGGTCAAGAATTAATTCTTGATCACTTTCTCGTACCGCGCTATCCACGCATCGGCTGTCATTTTGCCCGCAAGCTCACCTATTAATTCATAGGGGATCTTGTTCATGTTCTTAAAACGAATACAGCTCTTACCCATGTCTAATTTTCCGGAAACGTGCTTTGGATATTCCGAAGTGAACCAATCTAGCAACTTTGGATCACTATAGATTCCCATATGGTAAAATCCTATGTGATTCTTTTGAGAGGCAAGACTCATAAACGGGAGCGGTTGTGTGGGATCACAATGGTATCCTTCAGGATACTTAGCGTGCGGAACGACATAACCTATCATGCCATAAGCCATGGTTTCTTCAAAACCTTTAGGTAGGTTCTCCAGTATTGTGCTTCTTAATTTTGAAATGATTTTCTTTCGCTCTTCAGGGAGTTCTTCAATGTATTGATCCGGTGTCGTTGCTTTCGATTGCATGATATCGATAATTAAATGATAAATATAAAGAACTTTTATGCGATTAAAAAGACGTGTTTTCTACCTTAGCACTTTCTAAAGTTACCTGCCTTGCTTTCAAATTACACCAAAGAGTTTAAATACAACCTTTCTCTGGCGACCCCTGTTATTTTGGGAATGTTAGGGCATACCTTGGTTGCATTGGTAGATAATATCATGGTAGGACAATTGGGGACGGCAGAATTAGCCGCTGTTTCTTTGGGAAACAGTTTTATGTTTATCGCCATGTCTTTAGGAATCGGGTTTTCAACGGCTATCACCCCATTGGTAGCGGAGGCTGATGGTAAAGGTGATTTTGCGGAAGGTAAATCTTCTTTTAAGCATGGCCTTTTTTTATGTACGGTATTAGGAATTGCACTTGTGTTAATGGTCTTTCTTGCCAAGCCGCTCATGTACGCTATGAATCAACCGCCTGAAGTAGTTGAGTTAGCCATGCCGTATCTCAATTTGGTAGCAGTTTCCTTACTTCCGCTTATCGTTTTTCAGGGTTTCAAGCAATTTAGCGATGGCTTATCTTTAACCCGCTATCCCATGTATGCGACCATTGCTGCAAACGTTGTAAATGTCTTGCTCAACTATGTATTCATCTTTGGGAAATTTGGATTCCCCGAATTGGGAGTCGTAGGTGCTGCCATTGGGACCTTGGCTTCACGTCTCATCATGTTGGGCTACCTTTGGTATTTACTTTCCAAGCACTACAAAGCGAGAGCATATGTGACCCAAATTAAGTTCTTTACGCTTACTAAAAACATGCTTAAAAAGGTGATCAATTTAGGTTTTCCTTCTGCTATGCAAATGTTCTTTGAAGTGGCCATTTTTACAGCTGCTATTTGGCTATCCGGAATTCTAGGCAAGAATCCTCAGGCAGCCAATCAGATTGCATTGAACCTGTCTTCCATGACTTTCATGGTGGCCATGGGCTTCAGCGTCGCTGCAATGATACGTATTGGTAACCAAAAGGGAATGAACCGATTTAGAGAATTGCGACGAATTGCTTTTTCTATTTTTTTATTAACTACCTTAATGGCTATGGTATTCGCAGTGCTGTTCATGTTGTTCAACACAGCGCTGCCAAAACTATATTTGGATTATGATGACCTAACAAATTTCACCGATAATTTTGAAGTGGTCGCTATCGCTTCCAAGCTTATGTTAATTGCAGCTGTCTTTCAAATTAGCGATGCGGTTCAGGTGGTCGCATTAGGAGCACTTCGGGGAATGCAGGATGTAAAGATTCCTACGGTGATTACTTTTGTTGCATATTGGTTGGTAGGATTTCCAATCTCATTTTACTTAAGTATGTACAGTGATTATGGCAGTTCGGGTATATGGATCGGTTTGTTGGCGGGGCTAACGGTTTCGGCTTTGTTATTATTCATCAGATTTAATTATCTTTCAAAACAATTGATCCTTTCAGAAAATGATCACGCACAGATACCTTCTTAAATTATAACTATGGACTTTCCTAAATACTTGCTTGGCGACAATACAGATTATCCTACGGCGATCTTTGTGATTCATACTGAATTTCCTCGCTTCATTATTAACTTGGAGAACGATGAGGTCGAGTGGTTGGAGGAATTCGATCAGCACGACCAAAAAGAATTGGAGGCAGAGACCGAGAACTACATCAAAGAAGCAACAGAATTCTACGATCGAGAGATCGCCAGATACGAAGATAATTAAGTTGCATGGAAGAACTGCTGCGTTGGGATACCGAACTTTTTACATGGCTCAACTCCTTGGGAAGTGAGCCATGGGACGGTTTTTGGCAGATCGTAACCCTCAAATGGACCTCCATACCGCTCTATGCCATTTTATTGTATTTAATTTACAAGCAATATGGTCTAAAGGGAACCGCCGTGATTGCTGTTACTGCAGCGCTCTTGATCACTGCAACCGATCAGCTGGCAAACCTGTTTAAATATGGCATTCAGCGTCCGCGACCGTGCCAAGTTGAAGAGTTACAGGCGACCATACGATTTGCTGCCGAAAGATGTGGTCGATACGGCTATTTTTCGGCTCATGCTGCCAGCTCCATGGCGACGGCCGTCTTCACAGGCTTATTACTACACCGATGGTACCGATATCTTCCCTTTCTGCTCCTATTTTGGGCAGTGTTGTTAGGATATAGCAGAATATACTTAGGGGTACATTATCCCTTGGATGTGATCACGGGAATGGCTGTTGGAGGAATATTGGGTTTGCTTTTCTTCAAACTTCAATTGTGGTATCGCAGGCGCACTACTTCGGCTTTGTAACCAGATAGAGGTCGCGCCACAAGCGAGTTTTGTGTGAAGCATCTTCTTTCCCTTTTGCGTTCATATCGTAACGAGTCACTTTCCGAAGGGTATAATGAGAAAATGTTAGTTCAAAAGAAGTTCGTTCTTCTTCGGTGACCAGCACACCAAAACGTGTTTCATCGGGCAGTTTTATGGATCCTTCTTTTTGCAGGACCGGGAGTTTACCGCCGTAATCCCACACCAGCTCGGGGGTTACAAAAGAATATTCGTACACGGTCAGGTTTTCTTCCTCTTGCCAGCTCCGCAGTTGGGAAAATCCTTTGTAGTCCGGATTTACGGTAAGGGCTTTGGCCATAGGCATTCCAAAACAGATCACGGCCACAATAAAAGCTATGGTAAGATAAAAAACGGCTCGAATGTTTCTTCGGAAAAGATGTTTAAACAGCAGAAGACCAATGCCCAAAAGACTTATAGAAAGCAATACAAACCAGAGCCATCTACCGGCTAAGGAATCCTTCAGAAGGAAATATCCCGCCAATGGAAATACGAGGCCGATGCTCGCAATCAATCCGAAATTGAAATAGACAGGCCACGTTTCACGTCTGTTTTTTATTTCTGAAAATCTTCGAAAGAGATATTCTATATAAAAAGCGGTATTCAGCGCCAACGGAATGAGTACGGGAAGCAGATATCGCGATTTCTTCTCGGGGATGACAGATAGGAGCACTACAGAAACCAGAGTCCATAAAAGTGTGAACAAATAGCCTTTTTTATCGAACACGCGATCTTTGAGGTACGGATACAGCAATCCGATAAAGGCGGGAATGGTCCACACACCGCTTTGTGTAAAGAAGTTCCAGTAATAATAGAACGGACGCACATTATAACCGGTCCAATTCTCTGTTTCCCTGCGCGTGATCTCGGCAACAGCTTCGGGATCATAGGTGTACGTATACCAATGCCACCATCCCGATAATGCAATACTAACCAACAGGAAAACGAACAGCGGTAAAATTCGTTGCTTTAACCGTTTATATTTGTAGACAACTCCGAAGGAAATCAAGAAAGGCAACAGCAAGGCATAGGCCGAAACGGGTCCCTTGCTCATAAAACTAAATC